>DOON01000068.1 GCA_003514865.1 Clostridiales bacterium | reverse complement strand
TACAAAAAACCGTACTGTTCCAGCCATAACCTTCACCATACTTATTTTTCTTCTGTGTCCTGCCGCACATGGTAATGAACATTTTCATCTGAAGCTCTGTTATGGCTCGCTCAAACTGGGAATTATCTTCTTTGCCAAATCCTCCAAGCTGCTTGATTTCGTGAAGTGCAGCTTCCTCGTTTTGAGCAACAATATCAAAAATGCGCTTGGCAGTATGGCTGAAGGTTCCTTCAAGATATGCTTCTTCAAAAGACAAGCTGTTTCTTCGTACTGACAGGAAGAATGGATACCAGTCCCTTGTTATGTATCCGCTGGTTTTGAAGAATACCTTTGAATATGCAATGTCATGACGTTCCTCAAGAACGCGCATCCGCCATTCCCACGGATCTGTTTCCGGATCGCCTGTATGCCATCGGATGGGAGAGTCCACGAGCTCCTGCTCATTCCAGCTAAACGGAACAATTGCAAAGATGCCCTTGCTGTTTCCGCCACCCATGGAAAAGCCGCAATCCTGCAAAGCAGCACAAAAATCTGAAAAACTATATATTTTATCCATAATAATCACTCCTTGTTTATCCTCATAATTTTGCATACTGCAACTGCGCTTGATTTGCCTTCGCCTGTCATTAAGCTTTTGGGCGAGTGAATATTGAGCATAAATCCGTTTTCTCCATACTTCTCGTCAATCCCGTTTGCATAATTTTCATCTGCTGCCATATGAACTACCTTTCCGACGAAAATCGAGGAAATCTCCGACATGGGAATATCTTTTTCCAATTTGCATTCAAGCGATAAAAATGCCTCTTTTAAACGCGGACAGTCGATACTGGTTGATTGCTCCTCGGTAAAGCCACCGGCTGAAATTTCGTCGGTGTCGTCAGCGTTGTCATTAATGGTTTTAATGCAGAAATCGAAATACNNCCGAATAATCTTTGTTTATAAAATTAATTACAAATTCGCCGCTGCGCAAAATATTGCTGTAGGTATGAGTGTGGTGGAGCATACCCGGCATAACTGCGTAAAAACCGCTTCCGTCACCTGAAAAGCTGCTCCAGCCGCTGAAGCTCACATTTGGCTTACCGTTTTCCTTGCGGGTGGTAATTGCAAACAAAATGCTTGGAATCCCGCATGCATATTCAAAATGATGAAAAACTTCATACTGTCCCGGCCAATGCTCCTTAAAGTTTTCCGGTTTTGTCTTACCTATTTCAATTTTCATGATAAAATCTCCTTTTTCAGAATCGTAACACAATGAACATGACAACTGTCTGTCATGTTCATTTGTACTTTTTTAAAATATTTTGCGATATGTCTTTCAGCTTATCACGTATTTCCGGAGGGGCTAAAACTTCAACCATGTCACCGAAGCTGAGAAACCACGATACAGTATTATCGGGATTAGTAAAGCCCCATCGGGTATATAATCTGCCGTCTTCCATTACGGTGAATGAATGAGGACCATATTCTTCTACAAGGCGGTATTTTACAGAGCTGTCATAAATTGCTGTGACAAAGTAATCGTCCGTCAGATGTGCGCCGAAGTCTTTTTTATCTTGAGGGATCTCCCGCGGAATAAAGCTGTTTTCGGTTACTGCAAGCTCCCACAATCGGTTTAGCTTATACATTCGAAAGTCCTGTTTTTCGTTGCACCACCCAAATAAGTACCAGTCGGACCATTTAAACACAATCAGGTACGGGTCTACTGACTTATCACGTTCGCCCTTGTTGTAATAATAACGGAAGCGAACAGCTTTACTATTTTTAACTGCATTTCTGAGAAGCCCTATTTTATTTGAAAGGCTGTCCATATAAAAAGAAGATAGGTCAATAAGCATGCTGTCGGCAAGGGGAATGACCGACTTTTGTCTTTCAAGCTTTTCCTTCAGGGATGTGTGTATTGAAGCGGGGGAGATGCTGTCGAGAGTTTTCATTCCTATTAAAAGAGTCTGCATTTCATCCACAGTAAATACTGTTGTATCCAGATTAAATCCATCCATAATGTATATGCCGCCGTTTTCGCCCTGTGTTGTTACAATAGGAATACCGGCACGGCATATATCTTCCACATCACGAAGAATTGTGCGGCTCGAAACCTCAAATTTTTCTGCAAGATAAGGTGCAGTAACTTTGCCTTTTTGCTGTAATACGGTAATTATACCGATTAAACGGTCAATTTTCATAATACTTACTCTCCGAATTGAATAAGAATCTTTATTATTAATAATTTTAATATATATTTATATATTGGACAAGTAAATTGTTAGGTTAAAACAAGGCTTATTGTGTACAGTAAAAGCAAATAAACGGTGAATGGAATTTGGTCTTGCAGTACGACATAAAGTTACGTCATTAAACGACAAAAAAATTAGAAGCGGTATCTCTGCATAGAATAACCTTTCCGATAATTCTGAATGTTCTTTCGGATTGACTTACTATTGTTGTATCATAGTTTTTGTTCAGGGGCATCAGTTCTACCATATCGCTGCACATTAGTATTTTCCTGCAGTCTATACTGCCGTCTATGTTGATGGCTGCAATAGCCCCATTTTCAATTTCTGATATGTACTTAACAAAAATAAGGTCGCCGGCGTTCATAATAGGTGCCATGCTGTCATTTTTCAAAAAAAAGGCATAATCAATATCTGATGATTTAGGAACGGCTACATAATTTCCGCCTCCAACCTCAATAATGTCCATGTTATTATATGCTGACGTTTGCCCCAAAATTGGAATATACTTAATTAAGTGTTGATTATCAGACACTCTTAATATATTTTTACCTGCATGGATGCAGGTTATATCCTCTTCATCTTCGAGGTAAGTATCAATTCTCTCTAAAATCCTTTCTTTTTTAACATTGTCTAATTTGTTAAAGTTTTTAACCAAATCTTCATCGGCTTTTGATAGAAAGTCACTGTTTTCTATACTATATCCAAGCAATAACTCGTCGGTACTAATATTGAAACATTTAGCTAATTCTCCAATAGTGTTTGCAGAAGGTTCAAAAGTTCCATTTTCATAGCCGCTAATATTACCCTTAGACTTTCCTATTAATTCACCTAATTGATATTGCGTTAAATTCAATGATTTGCGTAATTTTTTAATTCTGTCTCCAATGCTTTCCACACGATCACCTCTTTGTTTTACAAGTTCTAAAAATAGAATAAATCAATTGACATGTTCTGATAATAGTACTATAATAATGATATGCTGTAAATTTATGTCAACATGATAACATAGAAATTCTAAAAAAGATATATAAATTCTTATCCCAATCANNTATGAAGTATTTTACAACATTTTAGCCATTTTAATAAACAATAATATATATTTTACCACAATATTTAGTAAAGGAGTTGACGAGTAATGAAATTTAAGAAATTACCATTGCCTCCAAGAGGAATTAAAATTAAAAAAGGACTTGTTGAAAAAAATATGACACAAAGGGACTTAGCCAAAAAACTCAGCATGAATGAGCAGTATTTGGCTGATATAATACACGGCAGAAGATCCGGAAACATGTATATTGACAGAATATATGATGAGTTGGGTTTAAATTCCGACGAAGAGGAGCCGTATAGCATGAAGGGAGTTGTATAAATACGAATAGAATATAATCGCTAGAGACAATTATATTACTACACTGGAGAGAGGAAAAGATGTTTAAAAAAATGAAGTTATCTCAAAAACTTGCCTTGATTATCGGCAGCGTGCTTGTTGTTGTATTTGCAGTTTTAATATATGTTTCTGCAGCGCTGTCAGGAACAGTAATACAGTCTTCGATTTACGATGAATTGGATACAAAGTCGGAGCTGAATGCTGTTCAGATAAAGCAGATATTTGACGGGGCGGGAACTGCGGCGGCAGTTATGCAGACATATCTGGAAAAGAGCTATAAAATTGCAGACGCTGATCCAAAACAGATGGAAATACCGGATGACCCGGATAAAGCTGAATTATACAAAAGTGTAATATATCACAANNTTTCACCGCTGAACCACGCTATAGAGCAGTTTATTACCGAGCAGGCAAGAAGTACGGCGGCAAACAATGAAAACATTGAGGGCATAGGAGCGATGTTCGAACCATATGGATATCAGGAGGATATGAAAAGCTATGCTTTCTTTGTGGACAAGTCAAACATTGAGGGAGAAATTAACCCTTATGGTGAATATGAAGAATATTCAAAGGGCGATTATTACAGAGCCGCAGCAGAATCCGGTAAATCTGTAGTTACAGATCCCTACGAACATGAAGGAAATACTCTTGTAAGCTACGCAATACCCATTATTCATAATAATAAGCTGAGAGGCATAGTTATGTCTGGTATAAATATAGTAAATTTCAACAGGGTAGAAGCCTCCAGCGACAGGTATGACTCCATGTATGCTGTTATTTACAACAGCACAGGAAAGGTTGTATTCGACAGCGTACATATTGATGATGTGGGGAAAAATATAAGTGAAATTATTACTGAAAGGGCGAAGTATTCTGAGCTTCAGGCATGTATCTCGGAGGGAAAAATCTTTAGCATAAAAATTAATCGCGAAGACGGACAATCCTATGTGCAGTTTTTTCATCCTATAGAGGTGGGGAGCGAAACATGGTGGTCTGTTACCTCTGTTAAGGAGTCTGATATAAATAAGGCTGTTACGGAAACAAGCTTGTGGCTTATGGCAATTTGCGCCGTATCGCTTATTCTTCTGATTTTTGTGATGGCGATTGTGCTGAGGAAGATGCTCAGTCCAATGCAGCATGTTGTGAAAGCGGCTGAAAGTATTTCCCGGGGTGAATTGGATGTAGATATAAGTTACGATTCCGGGGATGAAATAGGAATTTTGTCCAAATCATTTAATAAGATGGACCAGACACTAAGGAATATGGTTGACGATGTCAAATATCTTTTGGGAGAAATGGCGGAAGGTAATTTCAATGTAAGCAGCAGGGCACAGGAGAGTTATGTAGGTGATTTTGAAGAGTTTTTGCAATCCATGACAAAGCTGAATTTAAGGCTAGGGGATGCCTTAAGTCAGATTAACCAATCGGCCGATCAGGTTTCAGCCGGCTCAGGTCAGGTTTCCTTCGGTGCACAGGAGCTGTCTCAGGGTGCTGCGGAACAGGCAGCCTCAGTGGAGGAATTGTCAACAACTATAACACAAATTTCTCAGCAAATTAACTTTACAGCTGAAAATGCGCAGGAAGCCATACAAAAGGTGGGCAGGACAGGAGAAGAAATTGCACAGACAAACAGTCAGATGCAGGAAATGCTGAAGGCAATGAACGAAATCAGTGATTCTTCCAGAGAGATTGAAAAAATTATTAAGGTCATTGAAGATATTGCGTTTCAGACAAATATACTCGCGCTGAATGCAGCGGTTGAAGCAGCCCGTGCCGGAGCGGCAGGAAAGGGCTTTGCGGTAGTGGCTGATGAAGTAAGAAGTCTCGCCAGCAAATCCTCCGAATCATCAAGAAGTACTTCAGAGCTTATTGAACGCTCTCTGCGTGCGGTAACAAACGGTATTCGAATTGCAGATGAAACAGCAAAGAATTTGCTTGAAGCAGTGAACGGCTCAAAAGAGGTAACCGAAACAGTCAATGAAATTTCAAAGGCGTCTATTGAGCAGGCCGCCGCAATTATTCAAGTAAGCCAGAGTGTGGATATGATATCAGGAGTGGTTCAGACCAACTCGGCAACAGCGGAGGAATCGGCCGCTGCAAGTGAAGAGCTGTCCGCTCAGGCTCAGATGCTCAGGGAGCTTGTAGGGCAATTCAGGTTTAAGGACACATCGCAGTCAATTGCTGTGACCGAGTGAGAAGTATAGAGAAAATAAGAGAAAAAGCAGTATTTCAGTTTTTGGCATAAAAGTCAAAACGGAAATACTGCTTTTTAGCATGAAATAAAATTCAGATAAAGTTCAGATAGCAAACAAACCAAGTTCAGTCTGATGCTGTAATGTATATTTAACAAACATGAAGGAGTGGCGAAAATGAAAGAATCAGGCGGAAGACATGAGCTGAAGCATTATATAAATTATGGAGATTTATTGCAGCTTAGGTCGAGGTTGAAGTGCATAGCACGTCATGATGAAAATGCGGCGGATGGCATCGGATATCGGGTCAGGAGCCTTTATTTTGATAATTATAATGACAAGGTACTGCGTGAAAAAATAGATGGCGTAGACGAACGTGAAAAATTTCGTATTCGCCTTTACAACAATGACAGTTCTTTTATACGTCTGGAAAAGAAAACTAAGAAAAACGGACTTTGTTACAAAAAAAGTGCCTTGATAACAAAGGAAGAATGCAAAAGACTGCCTGAAGGGGATGCAGGAATGCTCAAGGAAACCGGCGATCAGCTTCTTTTGGTACTGTAT
>DOON01000018.1 GCA_003514865.1 Clostridiales bacterium | reverse complement strand
TGCCGGAGCTAATAGTTCTGCTTTTTTCTTCATCTTTTCTCCTGATTAGTTTAACAACTTGTTTAGTTGGATGTTTCTTCCTCAAGAAGCTCCAGAAATTCCCTGTTGTCTTTTTTAAGCTTGTCAATTTCAAGCCGATTCTGAAAATTCTCAGCCTCTCTGCGGTTTAGTTTATCCTGAAGCTCATTGATGCTGTTAATTAAATTTTCCNNCATGAGCAGCTCTTCAAGATATTTTTCTTTTTCATCATTTATTATATCATAATTCTTTTTAAGCTGTTCTACATGGTTTTTTTGTTCTGAAACTGACCTTTCCTTGCCTAGTATAACTTCCTCCTTCTCATTTAATTTATTCTGAAGAGTTAATATTTTATTGTTCAGAGAGTCAATTTCCTTCTGCTTAGTTTCAATTATAAGATTAAGCTTTTCATGATCATCGCTTATATTGTATATTTTTTGAGTTTTATCTTCATTAGAGCTCTTCAGCTCTCTTATGCTCTTCTCAAGCTGGACAACAACCTGCTCTCTTTCGTTAAGCTTAAGCTGCAGCTTTGAAATTCTTCCGTTCAGGCTGCTTTTCGTGTTATTCATAAAGCTTATTTCCTTCATGAAATTTTCACGCTCATCACGGAGCCCCTGACATATTTCCTCCAGCTCTTCATTCTTGAGCTTTAATTCATTGATAAGCATTTCGCTCTTTAAAAGCTGCTGGTCCTGTTCATTTGTTTTATCTTGCAGCTTGGTTATCTGCGCATTCAAATATTCCCTGTCGTTATCTCGCGCAAGAAGCTTCTCCCTGTATCGTTCCTTTTCAAGAACAGCCTCTGAGGTTTTTGCCACTGACTCTTCTTTATCAAGCAATGCCTTTTCCCTTTGTTCCTTCAGAAGCTTTATTTCCTCAGATAATTCATTTCTGTAATCACTTACCTCATTGGTAAGCTTAATGTATTTATCGGCAATAACAAATGAGGACAATATCAGTTTGTCCATTTCATTGAATCTTTTGTTTGAGCCGGCTATTTGATTTATTTGATTGTTTATAATATTTTCAATATGTTTAACATATTCGGGACTTTCATCGGTTCTGACATTATACTTTTTATCACCTATAATAATTTCCACTTTATTCATAATCAAATCCCCTTTATCTTCACTTTTGATTTTCTGAACAACTGCATTTATATAACTTTAATTAATATCAACCATATATTAATATTAAGGTATTATGCTTAAAATTTCAATAGGAAATAATATTTTTTCCGGAGTGAGTTCTTTGCACCGGCTTATCGAAATTTATAGCTTATTATCAAAAAAATGTATAAAAATGTCATCTGCAATACTTTGCGGATCTAAATTATTTTCTTTAAGCAGCTGATCCACTGAGCCCTGATGGATAAACTCATCCGGCAAAGTTTTAATCATGACATCAACTGATTCCGGAATAATATCTTTTATAATCAATGATACTCCGTAATATATTCCTTCATCAATTATTACTGCTTTCTTTGTTTTATTTACAGATTTTAAAATCGTGTCTATATCAAGAGGCTTTATAAATCTCAAATTTATAACTTCCGCATCTATGTTGGCATTTTTGAGAATTTCACGTGTTTCAACCGCTGTGCTCACCATTTTTCCTGAAGCAATTATTGTGATGTCTCTACCTTCCGCCACAACCGTTCCCTTTCCCTTTTCTATCTTAGTGTGACTATTGTTAATATTCTCCTTGGAGCCACCTCTAGGATATCTTAAAGCAATAGGTCCGTCATATTCGTTAACGGCATACTCAAGCATATTTTCAAGCTCTGTATAATCAGCAGGCGCTGCCACCGTCATGTTTGGTATCTGGCTTAAAAATGCCTCATCAAAAACACCCTGATGAGTTTCTCCGTCATTTCCCACTAAACCGGCCCGGTCTACAGCAAAAACAACATGGAGGTTCTGCAGTGCAACATCATGTATAATCTGGTCATATGCTCTTTGCAAAAACGAAGAATAAACAGCCACAACCGGCACTATTCCCTTAATTGCCAATCCCGCTGCCATTGTTACGGCATGCTGCTCGGCAATCCCCGCGTCAAAAATTCTTTTAGGATATTTATTTGAGAAATCAGTTAAACCTGTGCCATCTGTCATGGCGGCTGTTATTGCCGTAATACTTTCATTTTTAGCCGCTATTTCGCAGAGCTTTCTGCCAAAAACATCTGAATAGGATGTTTCCGGTGATTTATTGATATTTTCTCCCGTTATTACATTGAAAGGAGAAACACTGTGAAACTCGTTTGATTTCTGCTCGGCATATTTATACCCTTTTCCCTTTTTTGTTATAACATGCATCAGAAGCGGTCCTTCTATATGCTTTGCCGCTTTAAAGGATTCCAAAAGCTCCTCTATATTGTGGCCATCAACAGGTCCCATGTATGTANNCTCATTATCATTTAAAATAATAATTAGCTTTGTATTGCTCCTTCCGGCGTCATTCAGCGCCTCAAATGCCATCCCACCCGTAAGCGCACCATCACCTATGACTGCCACTACCTCGTGCTTTTCATTTTTCAAATCCCTGCCACGAGCCATGCCTATGGCAGCAGAAAGCGACGTGCTGCTGTGCCCTGTGTCAAATGTGTCATATACGCTCTCAGCACGCTTAGGAAATCCGCTTAAGCCGTTTAGCTGTCTGAGACTGCCCATCTGATTCTTTCTTCCTGTAAGAATTTTATGTATGTATGTCTGATGTCCCACATCCCATATTATTTTATCTTCGGGAGTATTAAATGCATAATGAAGAGCGATTGTAAGTTCAACCACTCCTAAATTTGATGCAAGATGTCCTCCTGTCTTTGATACGCTTTCAATTATATATTCTCTCAATTCGCCGCTGAGTGTCTTCAGCTCATTTATTTCGAGTTTCCTCAAATCCGCCGGTGAATCGATTCCATCCAAATAACTCATTGTTACCTCTCATATACTTCAAATTATATTGATTGTTTAATTATATATTGTTTAAATAAATATGTCAAAATTAATTATTTCAGCGCTGTTTTCTTAATTTTATGCTGTACTTTTTAATAATAATGTTATATTATTATATATATTTATTTGTTGGTATTTTATGTAACAATATTACCATGTGGCTATTATCGGCGGGATAACTCGTGACAAGGCGAGCTTAAGTCGCTAAACGATAATAAGGATTAATGCAGGAGGACATTATGGGTAAAAAATGGGTTTATTTATTTAAGG
>DOON01000067.1:8413-9743 GCA_003514865.1 Clostridiales bacterium | reverse complement strand
AATTGCGTCGAGTTCTGAGCAGGTGGCCAGCTCTTCTCAGCTTCTTTCAAAAATTACTATAGACCAGGCAAGCGCTGTCCAGGAACTTGCAGCCACAATTCAGGAAATATCGGACGAGGTTCAGACAACCGCTCAAAATGCAGCTGATGCAAGCGGCAAGGTAATAATTTTAGGCGGTGAACTGGATAAAGGAATTGCACAAATGAGAGATACCGTAAACACGATGACGGTGGTAGACGGTAAATCAGATGAAATAATAAAAATAATCAAGATGATAGAAGATATTGCTTTTCAGACTAATATACTGGCCCTGAATGCAGCGGTTGAAGCTGCAAGAGCAGGTGAAGCCGGCAGGGGATTTGCGGTTGTCGCTGATGAAGTGCGAAATCTTGCTGTTAAAAGTGCTGATGCAGCCAAAAATACAACAAACCNNTTGAAGATATTCTGAATGCCGTAAAGGTAGGAACATATTCCGCGGACAATGCCGCAAAAGCGCTGGCAGGGGTAGCAAAGGACACAACTATAATAACTGAAAGTATAAATAGCATTTCTGCAAAGTCGCAGGAGCAGGCAGACTCTGTTAAGCAAATAACCTTAAGCATAGAACAAATATCCGACATTATACAGACTAATTCGGCAACGGCAGAGGAAAACAGCACGGCAAGCGAAGAGCTATCAATTCAGGCGGAAGCCTTGAGAAATATGGTATCTGTTGTGAAGCTTAAGAAGGAAAGATATACTCAGAATGCGTAAGTAAATAACCCATGTGATTTCTTGTAAAGAAATCACATGGGTTTATTATTTTTATAAGCATTAATTTATTAATTCTTTCTTTACTAATTTACTAACTTCATTTACAATATAATTACTCAAAATAATGGAGAGTTTTATGAGACTGACAAACTTACATACTCATACCACATACTGCGACGGCAGCTGCAGCGTGGAAGGAATGATACAATCTGCAATTAAGAAAAATTTTAAATCAATAGGAATATCTTCGCATGGTCCTGTGCCATTTGACACCTCATGGAATATTGACAGAAGCCGCATAGAGGACTATATTGAAGAAGTTTCTGCAATGAAGTTAAAATACAAAAATGAAATAGATGTATTCCTGGGAATGGAGCTTGACTACATACCTGAAATCGGATTCGGACACATTCACGAGGGATTGACAGAAAAGCTGGATTATTATATTGGTTCCGTGCATTTTTTAGGGACTATGAAAAATGGAACCATGTGGACTGTGGATTACAGCAGGGATGAGCTTATTGCGGGAATAGATGATTCGTTTAACGGAAATGTAAGAAGCGCTGTTGAAAGCTAC
>DOON01000067.1:8012-8392 GCA_003514865.1 Clostridiales bacterium | reverse complement strand
GAGCCGACCGTTATAGGACACATTGATCTTATTAAAAAGACCAACGGAAACAACGCCGTGTTTAATGAGCATGAGGATTGGTATGTAAATGCTGTGGAAAAATGTCTGGATTCAATTAAAAGGGCAGGTTCCGCCATTGAAATAAATACGGGTGCCATTGCTAGAGGATATACAAAGGAGCAGTATCCCTCAACTCACATTCTAGGGGCCGTAAAAGAAAAGGGCATACCGATTACAATTAATTCGGATGCACATACTGCTGAAGGCATTGACTGCAAGCTTGTTGAGATGTATGCCTTGGCTAGTTCAACGGGGTTTAAAAGTATAAGGCGTCTCGGAAGTAGCGGATGGGTGGATGAAGAAATTTAAGTAATGAAAAA
>DOON01000067.1:449-7884 GCA_003514865.1 Clostridiales bacterium | reverse complement strand
TATTGACCAGGATTGATGACAGACTTTTGCATGGTCAGGTGGTGGTTTCCTGGATACCTTATCTTCAGGCAGATGAGGTTGTTATAGTGGATGATGAATATGCCGGGGATGAGTTTATGGCTTTATTGATTAAAAATGCCGCACCCGACAATGTAAGTGTTCATATATTCACCGCCGAGGAGGCGGCTGCTTATCTCAAGAAAGAAGATGAAGGAACAAGGATTCTGATTTTGGTGAGAAATGTCGTATATTTAAAGGATCTTACAGAGGCGGGAGTTAAGCTGAGCAAGATAAATATAGGGAATTCCGGCGGGGGTGCCGGCAGAGAAAAATACCATAATACAGTCCATTTCAATCATGAGGAATTGAGCATAATGAGGGACATTGCACTGAATGCAGAGGTTGAAATAAGGATGCTGCCTAAAGACAAGGCATTGGCTTTCAGTTAGGAAATTAAAATGACTATTACAGAATATTTTTTATTGAGCCTTTTATATTTCTGGGCCAGCAGCACTTCGCTTTCATTTGGTGTAGGATATTATACTATATACAGGCCCGTTCTTTCAGGACTGCTGGCGGGAATGGCTGTGGGAGATCCTTTTGTAGGTATGGTGGCAGGGGGAGTTGTAAATATAATTTACATAGATTTTGTTTCAACCGGAGGTTCATTTAAAGGGGACCAGTGCTTGACGGCAATAATTGCCGCTCTGGCATCAGTTATGCTGAAGCTGTCTCCATTGGAAGCGGCTGCGGCTGCATACCCTTTCGGTTTTTTGGGAATATTGATTTGGAAGTACAGGCTGAATATTAATTCGCTGTTTGTAAAGGCGTATGAAAGCAAGCACGAAAATGGGAAAAAACCGAATATAAGCCTTTATGACGGCGTGTATCCGCAGCTTACACTGTATGTGATGAGCACTGCGGTTATACTGTCGGCGGTGATTTCCATGTTTTTACTTAAATCTGTTCTGATAAGCATCAGAGGTGCACTGTTTATTGCAGGGCTTTTTCTTGTTTATATGTCCGTATGCAACGTCCTTGTTAAAATTGGCGGCAAACGTGGAATTTTGCTGTTTGCAGCATCATTTCTGCTGACATTGGAGACAGACCCCGATTCGAATATTTTGTTCGGGGTGTTTATGATGATTACGTTTGTTATATCAAACAAGGATTTGTATTTTAATCGCATTGACAGCTCAAAGAGCGGAATTATAAGCAAGAGGCACTTAGTATATTCCTGGTTTATCTGGATGAACTATTCTCACTCGTGCTATAGCTATGACAGACTTCAGGGAATGGCTTTTGCTCACAGCATGAAAAATATTTTCAGAAAGCTGTACGGAAACACGGAGGCCGCACATGATGCAATACACAGACACAGCGAATTTTTCAATACAGAGCCGAATATGGGAACGCCCATACACGGATGTATAATTGCAATGGAAGAGCAGCATGTACAGGATAAGGACACAGCTGGCATAATGTTCATGAAAAAAGGAATGATGGGAATTGCAGCGGGCCTGGGGGATTCATACACTCAGGTTGTCCTGTCACCATTGTATCTTTCAATGTCTATAATGCTCTGTATGGACAGAAGCTATTACATGGCACTGATACCAATGTTAATGTTGACCTTTACAATATTGACACTTTCATACAACGGATTTATGAAAGGATATTATGAGGGAAAGGAAAGCCTGATTGAAAGAATAGATATAGTTAAAAAAAGCAGACTTAAGATTTATTTTCCATATATATTTGCAGGAATATTAGGAGTTTCTGTTGGCAAACTATTAATGCATGACAGTGTTATGAAAGATTTGACAATTCATGCGGCTGTTGGTATAATTTCAATTGTGCTTACGGCTTTAAAGAACAGAAGGAGCTTAAAATTTCAATGAAAAAGGTCGGAATTATGGGAGGGACCTTCGATCCCATCCATCTTGGTCACCTTGTGGTTGCCAATGAAGTGTTGAATATTTATAATTTAGATCAGATAATTTTTGTACCTGCTGGAAATCCCCCTCATAAAACAAGAATGGGCGCTAACTCAGCTAAAAGATACATGATGGCTAATTTGGCCACCGTGTCCAATGACAGGTTCACAGTATCTGATTTTGAAATAACCAAGGACAGCAAATGCTATTCGGTTGATACATTGAGAGAATTTCACAATTTGTATCCTGAAACTGAATTTTACTTCATAACTGGTACGGATGCCGTTATTGATCTTCCTAACTGGCNNCAAAATTCGGAGCAAATGATACAGAAAGTTGCAGAACAACTGAAGGGACACATAGAAATTCTTAAGATTCCCATGCTGCAGATTTCTTCCACGGACATAAGAGAAAGAATTAAAAATTGGATGTCCGCGAAATATATTCTGCCTGAAGGCGTTGAGCAATATATATATAAAAATAGTTTGTACAGGTGACACATGGGTATAGATGAAATGAAAAGAATGCTTGAGGAGCTCAATCCCGTCATTTACTGCCACAGCATACGTACAATGGAAGAGGCTGCAAAGCTTTCGGAGTGTTATGGGGAAGATACAGAAAAAGCAAGGATAGCCGGATTGCTGCATGATTGCGGAAAAAAGATGGTAAGGGGCAATGATAACCTCACTCATTCAAAAACCGGTGCCCATATGGCCAGGGATATCTTTCATGTGAGTGACGAGGATATATTAAATGCAATAGCTTATCATACAACAGGCCGGGAAAATATGTCTATGCTTGAGAAAGTAATTTTTATAGCTGATAAAATAGAGCAGGGCCGTAAATATGATGGAGTTTCCGAGCTGAGAAAAGCTGCTTACGAAGATATTGATAAAGCACTCATAATGTCCATAGAAAGTACTGTGGAATATGTCAAGATGAAAAATGCTGAGCTTGACGATGATTCCATAAAGACGTTAAAATTCCTTAAGGAGGCAAAATGAATCAAGTTCATAAAAAAATAGAAGCAATATTAAAGGCGTGTGACGATAAAAAAGCGTATAACTTTACGGTGCTGAACGTTTCAAAAACCAGCTCCATAACTGATTACTTCATTATTTGCAGCTGCAACAACGAAAGACAGACAGTTGCTGCGGCAGATGAGGTTTTAAAAAAATGCGCTGAACAGGGAATAGATTTTTACTACCGTGAAGGTTTTAATACAGGAAGATGGATACTGCTGGAAACAGATGACATTATTGTTCACATCTTTCATAGGGACGAAAGAGATGTTTATGATTTGGAATCTTTGTGGATGGATAACAATTCACTGGATGTAGAACAATATGGAATAAAGAATTGGAAGTAGGAGGATATTATGGCAAATACAGCAATACAAACAAGCAACGCACCGGCAGCGGTTGGACCTTACTCACAGGCTATAAAAGCCGGAAATACAATTTATGTTTCAGGACAGCTTCCACTTAATCCTGCAACAGGAGAGCTATACAAGGGCGGAGATATCAAAGAGGAAACAAGAATTTCTCTCATGAATGTCAAGGCTATACTGGAAGAAGCGGGAGCATCTCTGAAGGATGTTGTTAAATGCACAGTGTTTATAAAGGACATGAACCAGTTTGGATTAATTAACGAAATGTATTCTGAGATTTTCGGTGAGAGCAAGCCTGCAAGGGTTTGTGTGGAAGTAGCAAGGCTTCCGAAAGATGCGAACGTGGAAATAGACGCAATTGCAGTAATTTAGTAAATAAAAAATTCAGGGTGACCTGAATTTTTTTATGCCTTACTTATTAGTTGCTATATTTTCTGCGTCTTTTTTTTCTGTTAATTCTTATGCGTATGTCATTGTAAATCTTGAATATAAACATTATCACCAATGCAAAGATTACAATATAACCTACGAATTTAAGTATTGATAAAAACAATCCTCCGCCGGACTTTTCAACCATCGTGCTTTTTACTGGCGTGGGAGTTATGAGATTAACTGTACCGATTACCTTGCCGTCCATGAGATATTCTATTTTTCCAACAATATCGTCCTTGCTCAGAGGTAGCACAAGGTCATTGATTGTAACTTTTGACTCGATTTTCTTCGAAGATGAAGTCTTTACAATAGTAGCAAAGTCGCTTTCTGTTATTGCTGAAATTTCCCTGCTGTCACCGTTTTCAATCTTTATATTTTTTACAAATGTATTTTTTGTTATGAGCGTCTCAAGCTTGTATTCATTGAAACCAAAGTTGAACAGATTATGTGCATCCTGATACATTTCAAGAGATACACCATTCATAGCTACAACAATCAACTCGGTTCCGTTCTTTTCGGCGCTTGCAACCAATGTGTTGCCTGCTTCCGGAGTATATCCGGTTTTTACTCCTGTTGCATATTCGTACAGAGGACTTATGTAAACACCGTCAATATATATCTGATTTGTTCCGGTATTGTATATGAGCCTGTTCAGATTTGTGAAATACCTTGCCTCACTTTTTTTATTGGTTGGCTGTATTTCATATTTTTTGGTTTGTACTATCTTTCGGAAATCCTCATTTTTCATTGCATACCTGGTTATGGCAGCAAGGTCTGCCGCAGTGGTGTAATGGTTCGTGTCGTGAAGGCCGTGGGGATTTACAAAATTTGTGTTTAAAGCACCCAGCTCCTTTGCCTTCTCGTTCATTAGCCTTACAAACTCTTTTTCACTGCCACCGTAATGCTTTGCTATGGCCAATGCTGCATCATTTGCTGAAGGCAGCATCAGTGCATAAAGCATATCCTTGAGCGTAAGTGTCTCACCCGGCTCCAGAGCTATATGGCTTCCGTATATTTCATGTGGAGTATCATCATCCACTTTTATGACGTCGGACATTTTCCCCATTTCCAATGCCAATATGGCCGTCATGATTTTTGTGAGACTTGCCGGATACATTTTTTTGTCCGGATTTTTCCCGGCCAATACTGTACCGGTAGAGGAATCAATCAAAATTGCCGAATCGCATAATAAACTTGGTTCTGCATAAGCTTTGTATGAATTCAAAATAAAGACAGAAAACAGCAAAACATATGCAATTATTTTTTTTATCATCTGCAAACTCCTATTATACAAATCAAATAATAGTATAACAGAAAACAGCCTGTTTGTAATTAAAAATTTTTGATTTTTCATCAAAATAATGTATAATGTATGTGAGTGTGTCTAATAATTGCAAAAATGGGGGTTTTATGGACAATCGTGCAAACAGAAAAGGACTTGCGGTTGTTTTAGTCATTGCATTGGTAATTATGGCAGCTTTGGGGATTAAGCTTGAACGCAAGGAAAAAGAGCTTATGTTTACAGGTTATGAAAATATTGAGAATGCCGCGGTAAAGACAGAATTAAGCGATTCAGGAGGCTATGTCTATGTCGATATGGACGGAGCGGTGCACAACCCCGGCGTCTACCGCCTGGAGTCCGGCAGCAGAGTCAGTGACGCCATAGAAATGGCGGGCGGGCTCAAGGAAGACGCCCATACAAAGAGCTTGAATAAGGCGAGAAAGCTTACAGATGGGGAAAAAATATACATACTGACAAAGGATGAGGCTTCAGACGCTTCTGAAGGCAGCAAGCTAATAAATATAAACACGGCTTCGGTAAATGAACTGGATTCACTTCCGGGCATCGGACCTGTTTATGCTCAGAGGATTGTTGAATACAGAAATAAAAGCTTATTTCGTTCAGTGGAAGAAATATAGAATATCGAAGGAATAGGTGAAAAAACCTTCGAGAAAATCAAAGATTATATTACAGTTGATTAAAGATATATGGAGGTAGTTATGTCTATAGAAAACGTACGTTTGACGCAGATGACAAAATCATCGGGCTGAGCGGCCAAAATAGGTCCTGAGACCCTTGCCCAGGTTCTGGGCAAGCTTCCGAAATTTAAAAATGATAAATTAATTGTTGGGTTGGAAACATCGNNGACTTCTTCACGCCTGTGGTTGATGATCCTTATACATTCGGTCAGATTGCGGCTGCAAATTCTCTGAGCGATGTATATGCAATGGGAGGAGAGCCTGCTATTGCCCTTAATATAATTGGATTTCCCAACTGCCTCAGCCCGGATATAATGGCTGAAATATTAAAGGGTGGAGCGGACAAGGTCATGGAAGCGGGAGCTACAATTGCAGGGGGGCATTCTGTTGAGGACGATGAGCCCAAGTATGGCATGTGCTTGACAGGCTTTATCCATCCGGATAAAATATTTAAAAACTTCGGAGCAAAGCCCGGAGATGTGCTCATGCTCACAAAGCCCTTGGGAACCGGCATAATCAATACGGCATACAAGGCAGGAATGTGCTCTGAAAATGCGGAGGCAAAAGCAGTACATGCAATGGCGTCATTAAATAAAAATGCAAAAAGAGCAATAGAAAATTATCCCATAAACTGCTGCACCGATATTACGGGCTTCGGTCTTGCGGGACATTCTGTGGAAATGGCAGAGGCAAGCGGTGTTACATTTGTTATTGATATAAAAAATGCGCCTGTAATAGAGGATGTGTTTGAACATGCGCAAATGGGGCTTGTGCCGGCAGGTGCATACAGAAACAGAGATTATTTCAAGGATAGGGTGGATGCTGAGGGAATTGATGAGCAATACGTTGACCTGGCATATGACCCTCAGACATCGGGAGGCCTTCTGTTCTCGGTCAATGAAAAACATGCGGAAGAAATTATGGAAAAATTAAAAGAGAGTCTTGATACAGATTTTGCTTTGGTGGGAAGGGTTATAGAAAAACAGGAAAAATGTGTTGTGATTAAAGGCTGATCCACAAACTAAGGAGAGGGAATGGAAAAGAACAAATATTACAGATTGATTCCTAAGGTTGATGTCCTTATGGAATCAGAAACTATAAGAGGGCTTTGTACTGACGTGAACAGAGAGTACGTTCTTGAGGCGACGAGAAATGTCACCGAAGGAATCAGAGATTTTATAAATGCTTCAGATGATGAAAATGCCATAATAAGCAGGATTGAAAATGTGGAACAAGATATCAAATCGGAGGTTAACAGCTATGCAGCCGTGCGCATGAAAAGAGTTGTAAACGGTACGGGTACAATTTTACATACAAATCTGGGAAGAGCAGTTATATCACAGGAGGCTGCCGCAAGAGTGGCAGAGCTTGTTACGGGGTATTCGAACCTCGAATACGATTTGGAGTCGGGAGCAAGAGGTTCAAGATACTCTCACTTTGAAAAGCTGATTGCGAAAATTACAGGGGCAGAATCTGCCATGGCAGTAAATAACAATGCTGCTGCAGTATTGCTCATACTTTCAGCGCTTTTCAGAGACAGGGAAGTTATTGTGTCCAGAGGTGAACTTGTTGAGATAGGAGGCTCCTTCAGAGTTCCTGATGTAATGAGCCAGAGCGGATGCTCTCTTGTAGAGGTGGGAACAACAAACAAGACACATCTGTATGATTATGAGGATGCCATAAACGAAGAAACAGT
>DOON01000067.1:0-422 GCA_003514865.1 Clostridiales bacterium | reverse complement strand
CGAAATATTCCTGTTTTGAAACTAATCAACAGAAGTTCCGAAGAAATAAAAAAGCAGGCTGAAACACTCCGGGACAGATTAGCTGACCAATTAGGAGAAGCATGTGAAATAAATATTGTTGAATGTGAATCTCAAATCGGCGGGGGCTCACTGCCTCTTGAAAGAATTGAGAGCTTCGCTTTGTCAGTGAGACCTCTGAACATAACAACATCATCGCTGGAGAGGCTTTTAAGACATGAAGAGCATCCCGTTGTGGGAAGGATCGTGAATGACTGCTTGATTATGGACATGAGAACCGTTTTAGACGGAGAGGAAGAATTGATATTGCATGCATTTAAAAACATATTCGGCCTGGAGGACAAATGAAAAATATAATAATAGGTACTGCCGGGCACATTGACCACGGCAAGACCACATTGATA
>DOON01000035.1 GCA_003514865.1 Clostridiales bacterium | reverse complement strand
TATCTGGAGCTGTTGCTGAGCAAAAATAGCTACTACGTAAAGATGGCTGATTTAAAAAGCGAGGAAATAAAAAAACAGAGAGAAGTACTTCTATTGGGTATAGAGCTTGGAACAAAAGCGTCATACTACGGTGTGCTTGTCAAGGAAAAAGCTATTGAAATAAATGAAGCAAGACTGAGCAAGGCAAATGAGCAGCTGAGAGTTGTGAATCTTAAATTTGGCAACGGCTCTGCCACAAAGGCGGAAGTTTTGAATGGTGAGATGGCCGTTCAGAAAGCTAAGACAGATTTAGACACTGCTATGGACGACTTGAATATTGCAAAGCTCAACTTTCTCAATCAGCTGAACTTGCCTTTGGATGCGGAGATAGTATTGACAGACAAAGAAATCAAGTATGTACCAACATCAAACATTGATTTGGATAAGGCAATTGAAAAGGCAAAGGCCGAAAGACCTGAAATACAGACCGCAATTAATGATCTGGAAATTCAGAAAATAGAAACCCACGCTTACACAGCTTACTATACATCAAACTTAAGACAGAACAAGTGGGCCAAGGAAAAATTAAAGGATGCAGAACTTAAAGTACCGCAGACATACAAGGATGTTGAGCTCGATGTGAGAAGTTCATATCTAGACCTTGTCAAAAATGAAAGAAACCTCGTGAATATGAACAAGACTGTTGAGCTTGCAAAAGAAGGCGCACGAATCAAAAAGCTTCTTTACGAAAACGGAATGGCAACATCTCTGGATGTACTTGATGCAGACACAGGCCTCGCAGAAGCCGAAATAGGCCTCTACCAGATCATGGTCTTGTACAACATAAGCAAGCTTTCATTTGATAACTCAAATCTCATGGGCTCAATGAAAGCGGAGCAGCAGTAAGATCTGACAGCATAATAATACTTATAAGAAAGAGGTATCCATATCATATGATGGATACCTCTTGTTTAATAAGATAACTGTTCAATAAAGCACATTACTGTTAATGTCATTATATAATCTCGTGTTATAATGCATTCTAAATACTTTTTGGTCTTGAAAAAATTCAGAAAATGTATTGACATTTTTGTGTTGTTACGGTAAACTGAACATAGTTCAGCTTGGAGGATTGCCATGAATAAAACTCTGACATCAAAAGAAGCGATTATTACTGCAAGCAAGGAAATTGCATCACAGTCCGGGATTTCTGATCTTAACATGCGTGAAATTGCGGCTAAATGCGGAGTTGCAGTTGGCTCTGTCTACAACTATTTCCCCTCAAAAAGTGATCTTGTTGCCGCCACCGTCGAAAGTATTTGGAGAGAAATTGTAATAGGCTCGGATATTAGTAATGAAGACTCAGATTTTTTATCAAGCGTCAAATACCTTTTCGAGTTTGCGAAAAAGGGTACGGTCAATTATCCGAATTTCTTCTCTGTTCACACAACCGGCTTTAACTCAGAAAATAAAAGTCGTGGTCGAGAGATAATGACGAGATTTTTTGGTGAGCTCAGCCAAAAATTGATTGATATACTCGAAAATGACAATCGCGTCTCAAATAATGCTTTTAACGATACATTTGACAGACATGTATTTGTTGATTTTGTTTTGTCAAACGTACTTATGTTACTTCAAAACAACAATGCGAACTGCAATGCTCTACTTGAGGTTATCTGTCGTACCATTTATTAGAATGAATACCCACCGAGAGGTGGGTAAATTAAGGCATCAAACTGAACGTTGTTCATATTATATAAGGAGGGTTTACTATGCAAGCAATCATGGAAACAGCATTTGACATTGTGTATCTCACAACAGTCATTACACTCGGCATACTAATGCTAAATAATGCAAAAGGAAGTAATCAATATTCTCTTTTTGGAATTATGGCGATTACGCTTGGTGCGGGTGACTCATTTCATCTTGTTCCAAGAGCAATAGCTCTCTCTACAACAGGACTTGAAAATTATGTTGTGGCACTCGGTATTGGTAAATTTATTACATCAATTACTATGACTATATTTTACATTCTACTTTACTATGTTTGGCGCAAAAGATACAAAGTAAAGGGAAAAGCATTCTTGACGGCAACAATTTACATTCTCTCGCTGGCAAGAATAGTTCTATGTTTTTTTCCGCAAAATATGTGGATAGATGTTAATCCACCGCTTTCATGGGCGATTTATCGCAACATACCGTTTGCATTGCTCGGTTTAATTATCATTGTATTGTTTTTTAATAGTGGAAAAAAGAATCAGGATAAAGCCTATCGTTATATGTGGCTAACGATCGTATTAAGTTTTGGTTTTTATATCCCGGTTGTGCTTTGGNNAGATGTTTCTCCACTGATTGGGATGCTCATGATTCCAAAAACATGTGCTTATGTTTGGACAGTGGTAATAGGCTATAGAGATATGAAAGACAGCATAAAAGCATGAAGGAATTAGTTTGACATAGATTTACTTAATGACATCAACACATAAAAACTTGTATGTAAAAAATAAGGGCTGCCTGCAATCAAATTTTGCAAGTAGCCTTTATACTTATCTATTTTATTTATGTAAGGTTATTTTTTATCACCGGTCAATTCTGATACAATTTTAGCGGCGGTCAGTGCGAAGCCTGTGTACATGTTAATTCCAAATACGAATCCGCCGAAGCCGTAGAGCATGAGGCGGCGGAAGTATTTTTCTCCGAAGGAATTGAACATTTCAAGTATTTTTTTAGGCTCCATTTTTTCTATTTCTTCCCGTGCTATTTCATCAAATTCCACGGCCTTAAGAATTTTATCCAGATTTCTTTTTAAGCTGTTTATGCAGGCGTCTGCAAATATATTGATTATATATGTCTTTGTACCTGCGCTTATGAAATTGAAGTTTGTCGATGACGCTTCACTTATAGTTGCTTCGAGTCGTGATTTTACAGCCGCCTCAAATTCTGTATTTTTCAAAAGTGACATAAGATAATTTTCGGATGCACGGATGAACTCCTCCTTGTCAATCAAGCTGTCTGCGGTTAAATTAAGTTCTGCTCTGATTGAGTCCAAAGCTGAATAAATTTGCTCATCCAAACCGTTTTTATTAAGTATATTGATGGTCTTATTCTTAGCAAGGCTCACATCCTCGTAGGTAATTCCCGTGAATATGTCTTTAAATTCTGATTTCATGAATTCATCAATAAAGCAGTCGGACAGTTCGGTAATTTTCGCAATTATCTGCTGCTTGTTATTTGAAATCTCTGAAGAAAACTCTTTTGAAAAAGCATTGAGCTCATCACCGTATGTGTTTAAGATTATTTCCGGCTCATGGAGATTTATAAGGCTTAAAGTGTCCCTTAGTTTTTGAGAGCCTAATTTTGCAAACAACTCCTTGGAAAGCAGAGTTATTTTGTTTTCGATTCTTGAGGAATTTTCAGGTGTCATATAGTTGTCTAACAGCTCATTTATCTGAAGCTTGTTCATTCCTGTGTACAATACCTCAACTTTGGCAGTGTACAGTTTTTCCTCTATGAGCCGCATAGTTTCTTTCTGCAGCTCATATTTTTTATCCTCAACAAATGCAGGGAGCTTAACAAAAATAATCTTCGTCAGCAGCTCGTCAATGATTTCATCTCCACCCATCATGGCATACATGCCTTTTTCTATAAATCCAAGATTTTTTTTGATTTCCGACTGAACCATAAGAGTTATCCTGCCCTAACTTTCAGATATTCCTTTTACCAAAGACGAAGACAACTTATCAAAAACTTCAGGCATTTTTGAATCAGCGTAAAGCTTGAATCTGCCGTCAAACAGTTCTCCGAAGGCCTTGTTTCTGTCAATAAATTTATCGGCAAGACCGGAGGCCTTTGTGATTGCCCTATGGCGCAGTTCTTCCTGCGAAATAAGGCTGTTTATTTTGCTTGAGATATAAAGAGAGAAACTTCCGCTTTTTCCGTTCATAAATTCATCAGCGGTTTTATTTGTTATTTGTCTGTATTTATCCTCATGCTTCAGTATAAGTGCATTCAATCCGTTTTCTGTGGATAGAAGAGTTTCTGATTTTATAAAAAAGGTTGTTGCTATGTTCGCCGCTGCATTTTTCACACCACTTCCGTCAAAGATGTCGCTGAGCTCCTTTTCAGACTGTATTGCCGCAAATATTGCATCATCGGTACTTTTCTCGCGAAGCTTTTCTGAAAAAAACAAACTGATATTTTTCAGCATATTTTCATTTATCACAGAGGATAAATTAACTCTGTCAAGGGTGTTGCAGATATAGCCTCCAATACTCCTTGCGCCAACTGTGATTTTGTTTTTTAAATATGAATATATACCCTTTACAACACTGCCCTTATTTTTTTCCAGCAGAGAGGTCAGGATGCCGAAGTCATTTTCCGCTATCCTTGCCCTAAATGATGATTTAATATTTCCTGCGTGCTTTTCAAAAAGCTCATTTATGCTCTTTCTGCTCAGCAGGCTGCTGTCAATGAAATGAGCTGTGCTGTCCGCGAAGGTTTTTTGGTTTTTGACAATGTAGCCCAAGGCAAAGTTGCGGAAAAAAGGTATTTTGGCAAGAAGCCTGTTTTCCTTGTATGGCCTGAATATCATGTTTATGGCAGCCACATTTGTTATGTACCCGACAAATGCATATACAACCATGTTTGCTATATTTATTTCAGCCGGGGCAAGAGGCTTGTTCTGGAAAGCCGCTAATATTAAGCCGGCGGAAGCGCCAAGAACTCCTCCGAAATACATTATGGGCTTCAGCTGCCTTCCTATGAAGTCATTTGCCAAATCAACGAGTTCATCATCATTTAACTTATTCAGGTTGTCAGACACAACAGCTTTTATTGAGCCGCTGAGCATTACGTCAGTATTTTTAATTGCATATGAGCGCAAAGCCTCAGAGCTGTTTTTAGACAGCTTATCGACGGAGTTCAATTTATCGATTGCCGTTGGCAGACTCATATGCTCAACATTTTCTGCAGCCTTCAGATACGCATTGTATATTTCATTGTTAATAAATGGCGATACATTTTGGTATTTCTTTGAAGCGGAGCCGTTTTCAGCTGTCGATTTCAGCATGTTCTCAAACATCGGCCGTATCAAATTTTCATTTGATGCAATCAGCTGTTTTAACAGGCGCCCCACTGCATTAATCACGGGTTTTGCATTTTCTTCGGTGATTAGCTGCCCTATGCTCATGTTCAGGAACCTTTGGGCATATCTTACTGATTCTCTGTCTGTGACGTCGGTCAGAAAATCTGATGAAACTATGCTGTTTAACATATTTGCTGCACTTATATCACCATGCATCCACTCTTTAGGGAATACCTGCCTGATTTCAACGCCGGAAATATATTCAGATGCCTTTGAAATTACGGCTTCAGAGTTTTTATTTATATAATTAACTATAAAATTCCCNNCCCGCATTATTGGGAGTAATGTTATTTCTTTCAGCCTCTTTGATTATTTCGCCTATGGTTAAATTATTCAATATATCAATTATGCGGCCGGAAATAAGAGCACTTAGCTTTTCGGGTTCTGCTGCCTTCTCTACATATGCCGATATCTTGCCGGCTATGCTGTATTTCTTGCTCAGGTCCTTGAAGTATGAATTCTTAATTGTTGCAAGGAGCTTTGCCTTCAATCCGTCAGATTCTTTTATAACCTCATCGATTGACTCCTCTATGAGTGTGTCAATGAGCCTGCTGTTTTCATTCAGCCATCTTACGATGTTTTCTGTTACAGAAGGAATATTGCTCACAAGTTGACGCTTGAGATTTTCCTCAAAGGATTCATCCAAAAGCTGAAATCCGGATTTATCGTACTTTTTTCCGAAATCAAACAATGAGTTCATGAGGCTGTTAACAGCAGAAGCACCTATCTCGGAATTTATATATGACAATATACTTTCATTGAGAAGCTCTGATACTCCGTTTTCGAAATTTATTACCTCACCTATTTTTTTAGAGATAAATACTTCTCTTGATGCGTTCAAAGAATTGCTTAATCCCGTCAGCTTAAGAATTTCTCCGGTTTTTTCAATTGCTGTTTCTTCAAATATGTTTTTAATTATTTTTAGAAGATTGGACACAAGAGTATCGTAAACATTTTTATCAAGGATGTCAGCCGGAGTTACCTCTGAATTATCCTTGTGGGTTGACATTAGAAAGCTTTCGATTATATGAGAACTGTCAACCGCTTCAAATAGGCAATCAAACAGAGAACCGCTGATTTTATTCAGCTGCCCCTCGCTTAAGAATTCATCTATATGAAGGTTTTCAACCATAATTTCATATAGATGCGGCATATGCTCTTCAATGATCGCTTTAATATATGCATTTGAATCAGTCATGCTTTCATGGAAACTATCCACATCTGCAAATGCAGCAGTGCCGGCAGCCTCGTAAAGGCAGTGACTGTAAAAATCTGCTGTCAGGTCATCAAATTCCCGTTTGAAGTTTTCATCATGTAATATGCTCTGAAGCTTCTCTTTGCCGATTATGTCATTTTCAACCATTGAGCTCAAATTTTCAATGAATTCTGTCCTTGTTTTCTTTATTACACCGCCTATTTTTAGCGGTGTGTATTCCTTAAAGAGCATGTTTATCGCGTAATCGTTGGTTATATAACCTGAGGCACCTCCAAGGATTGCCTGTACTATGTAATTTAAAATTATTTCATTCATAATAATACCTTTCCATATTGCTTTCAAAATTATACCACTGATAGGACAAATTTGCAAAAATAAAAAACCGCCGACTTTTGTCGGCGGCATTATTAGCCTCCTCCCACGGGAGGAAAAATCGATAAATAATCACCATCGCAAGGTATGTCGTCCATTTTGGCGGTTATTCCGTTTTTTAATAAAATGGCGACATCTTTTTCGTCTATTCCGAGGCTTTTAATAATATCCCTTATTTGTGTATTCTCTGAATAGNNAAATTCGGTGCTGCTGTTTGATTGATTCCGAGGGCTGCGAGCTTTTCTTCTGTAGGAAGCCCGTTTTCGCTCCAGCCTCTCAACGTATAGTACAGAGGAAGAGTTTCACTCAATTTGTTTACCCATCCCTTTGAAGGACCTTCTGATATAGGATCCTCAAGAAGTCGCTTCGGAAGTGTATCCTGTGAAGGATCAACGCCCGATTCAAGGTTGAACAGCCTTTCTATATTCCATATTCTCTCTCCGGCTTCAATAAAGTCATTTCCGGTTATTTCTGTTCCGCACACAGAGTTATATAAATCAGCATAGTCATCTGCACCCAGAGCAAATGAAGTAAACAGGCACAGACCAACTGAATCTATTGCAGCGGTGAAGTCCTGGAATATTTTTGTCCATGCTGCCTTTCCTTCGGTGGCAAATCTGTCAAGTGGCTGTGGGAGATCAAGAATTTCTGGAGATATCATATATCCTCTAACATGGCAGCCACCTCTGTTTGACGTGGCATAATTAAGACCTATGCCCTGAATGCCCCTCGGGTCGTATGCAGGCATTTCCTGCTTCTTAACCGTCATAGACAGCTCCGGAACACCATAGCTTTCGCACAGTCTGTATGAGCCCTCCGCCATTTTGGCTCCAAGCCCCTTACCCTGACCCATGCGCTTAGTCCATTCTATTATTGCATCTGCATTTCCCCATGCTAATTNNTCCGGACCTTCACCCTTTATGTCATCAACCTCGCAGTATCTTCCGCAGCCGATTGGGCATCTGAAGCACGGAGATTTTCTCTTAAGGTATTTCTCGGCCAATGTTTCACCGCTTATTTCCTCGGCTTTGTCAAAATATGATTTCTGGAAGTTATTTGTGGGAAGAGCACCGTTTTCGTTTATAATATTTACCAGCACTGCTGTACCGTAGGCAGGAAGCCCTTGGCCCGTAACTCCGTTTTCTTTGATTTTATTAAGGCTTTTAGAAAACACTTCTTTAAGCATTTCTTCATTTTTCACCGCAACCTTGTTTGTTCCGCGTACAACTATTGCCTTGATGTTTTTAGAGCCCATTACGGCTCCTACACCTGATCTTCCGGCAGCACGAGCTCTTTCGTTCATTACTCCGGATATTTTTGATAAATTTTCCCCTGCAGGGCCTATGGCCGCAACTCTTACCTTTGGTCCATGAATATTTTCCAAAATAGTTGTGGTTTCATCAAGCAGTTTTCCCCATATTTCGGATGCATCCTTTAGCTCGACCATGTCATCAGCAATGTTGAGATATATCGGAGCATCAGATTTTCCTTCCAGTATGATTGCATCATAGCCTGCGAATTTCAGTTCGGCACCCCAGTACCCGCCTGAGTTGGAGCTTGCAATAGTGTTCGTGAGAGGCGATTTTGTAACAACCATGTATCTGCCCCCGGTTGGAGTGGCTGTTCCGCTGAGAGGACCTGTTATGAATATTACCTTGTTATCCTCGCTGAAAGGATCAACGGTGGGATGTACCTCATCCATGAATATCTTTGTTCCCAGGCCTCTTCCGCCTATATACTTATGAGCATCCTCCAGATTCAATGCTTCCTTTGCTATGGTCTTTTCTGTCAAATTAACTCTTAATATAACACCTGTATAACCAAAATAACTGTTCATACGCACCTCCTGCATTTGATATCAAAATAAATTGCAAGAATTATTCCAAGTTTCAGGAGCAATAAAGGTATTCAAAAACAAACAAAAACGCACAGCTTAAATCTGTGCGTTCCATTATAATACATGTATATATTTTTAAGCGCGTTCCGTTTTAGAACTATGTTCCGTTATATAACAGTCAATACCATATTCTTTTAATTTTCTGTACAGAGTATTTCTGCCTATTCCTAAAATATGGGCAGACTGTGTTACATTGTTATCTGTAGCTTTTAAAACTTTGATAATGTGCTCCTTTTCCAAATCCTTCAGGCTGAAGAGAATATCATCATGTGTGGGTGCTTTTGAACTATCAGGTTTTGCCGTATTTCCCTTATACAGCTCGTAAATATCGGGCACAGTNNTCTTATATTTCCCGGCCAGTCGTACTGCATGAGCACCTTCATGTTGTCTTCCGAGATAAAAACCTTTTTCTTGTTGAGCTTTCTGCTTATTTTATCCATGAAGTATTCCAGGAGAAGCCTTATGTCTCCTTTGCGCTCAGAGAGAGTGGGAAGCCGTAGAGGAAGCACGTTAAGTCTGTAATAAAGGTCTTTTCTAAATGTTCCTTTTCCAACCTCCATGCTGAGATTTTTGTTTGTTGCCGCGATTATGCGCACATCCACAACTATTTCCTTGCTGCTGCCAATTCTGTTGAAGCTGCCCTCTTCTATGACCCTCAAAAGTCTTGTCTGTAAATCAAAGGGCATTTCACCTATTTCATCAAGGAAAATCGTTCCTCCGTCGGCAGCCTCGAATTTACCCGTATTGCCCTTAGATTTCGCACCTGTGAATGAGCCTTCTTCATATCCGAAAAGCTCAGATTCAATTAAATTGCGAGGGATGGCTCCACAGTTCAGCGCTATGAACGGACCATCAGCTCTGTTGGAATAGTTGTGTATGGATTGGGCAAAAAGCTCCTTGCCCGTGCCGCTTTCACCTAAAATAAGGATATTTGAGCGGCTGTCCGCAATTTTCTTGGCAAAATTGACAACATTCAGAAAATTTTCATCTTTTCCAACTATTTTGTCAAAGGTGTATATGGCACGCCCTGACATTATCTTATCAATCATTTTTCTTTGCTTTTTCACTTCGTTGAATATAAAAACAATGCTGTCGTCTTTGCTGATGCTGTTTCTTACATGAGAGGCAATCAAATTTAATTGAAGGCGGTTTTTGGGAGATATAATGTCAACATCTCCTCTGAAGGGCGTCTTATTCTTTATGACAGATTCTGAAATATCCTTCCAGCTTTTAAGAATGCCATCCATGTTCATTGTTCTGATTTTTTCTTCGGAATAACCCAACAGCTCACCCGAATACGGGTTGGCTTCGATAATGTTTCCTTCCGGATCGGATGTTATAATTCCGGCATGAAGTGAATTATGCACAGTATCAATATAGGATCTTTCATGCATCAGAAGCATTTTGTAGTGATTGGCAGCAAGCTCGTTTTCAATTGCCTTTGCACCGGCAACAACAATGCCTAAAGTATGTTGGTGTACAGATGCGCTGTAACCGGTTAAGTCAAGAGCGCCGATGATATTCCCCGATGAATCGGATATAGGTGAAGCTGAACATGTCCAACGATGGTACACGTTGACAAAATGCTGGTCACTGGAGACTTGAAGGGGCTTTTTTTCTGTCAGGCATGTACCCATGGCATTTGTTCCTATGCTCTGCTCGCTCATGTATGCACCGGGTATCATTTTAAATGAAAAGGCCTCTGACAAAATATCTTCGTCACCTATTACATTTAAAATGCAGCCGTCTTTGTCAGTGAGAATCAAAAAAAAGTTCGACCCTTTGACAAAGTCATATATTTTGTTCATTATTGGAACAGCAGCAAGTATAAGCTCTCTGTTTTCTTCAGTCTTAGAAAAAAACTCCTTTTCATTCAGTATTCTTTTTGAATATTTTTGTGTAGCCTTTATTTTGTAATTGCTGCATCTGTCGTGTGAGGCTGAAATAAACATGGTAACACCTCCGTTGCAATGATGTGAGATAATTCATCAATATATAGAATTATAGCATATTATTTCTCCGAGCAGTACAAAAAACATTACAAAATAAAATTTAAGAGCTGTTCCGCCTAATAAAATTGTATTGCTTAATTGAGGAATTTAATGTAAAATAGAATAAATAAGCAGAAATCATTAGGAGGAACATAGTAAATGAAAACGTATAACATTGACAAAATTAGAAACGTTGCATTAGTAGGCCATAGCAATTGCGGTAAGACCACATTAACAGAAGCGCTTTTATATGTTACAAAAGTTACAAACCGTATGGGAAAAGTTGAAGATGGAAATACAGTATCAGACTTCGATAAAGAAGAAAAAGATAGACAAGTTTCAATTGGTACATCAGTTATACCTATAGAGTTTGAAGATACTAAAATAAATTTTCTTGACACTCCTGGTTATTTTGACTTCGTAGGTGAAGTCTACGGAGGACTGCGAGTTGCCAACGGAGCCGTTGTAGTTATTGACGCAAGCTCAGGAATTGAAGTTGGAACTGAAAAAGTTTGGAAATACCTGGAACAGAGAAACCTGCCAAGAGTTATTGTGCTTAACAAGATGGATAAAGAAAATGTTAAGTTCGATGTTCTGCTTGAAGAACTTAGAGAAAGATTCGGTAAGAAAGTAGTTCCTTTCGCGCTGCCTATCGGAGAAGGAGAAAACTTCAAGGGATATGTAGATATAGTTGACCGTCAGGGACGTTTAATAGAAGATATAGATAATGTTAAGATAGAAGTACCGGAAGAATTGGCTGACAAGGTTGAAGAATTGAGAGGCGTTCTGATGGAATCTGTTGCGGAAACAGATGAATTGCTGTTGGACAAATTTTTCAACATCGAAGAATTTACATATGAGGAAGTAAGCACAGGCCTGAAAAATGCCGTGTTATCAGGAGAGGTTGTTCCTGTTATAGTATCCTGCGCCACTAAGGCAATGGGTCTTAAGTGCATGATGCACATGATAAAAGAATATTTGCCTAATTCAGGAGATACAGGTGAAGTAACGGGATTGGTGGACGGAAAAACAACGCCGAGAAAGGTAACTTCCACTCAGCCATTATCTGCATTTGTTTTCAAAACAATCGTGGACCCGTTTGTAGGTAAGATTACTTTGTTCAAGGTAATGTCCGGAGTTATGAAAAAGGATTCGGAAGTTTACAATGATGCTACCAGAGAAACCGAAAGGATAGGAAATATTTTCTTCCTTAGAGGAAAGGACCAGATAGAGACTGCGGAGATCGTGGCAGGAGATATAGGTGCTACCGCTAAATTAATGAACTTTAAAACAGGAGACACTATTTCCATAAAAGCAAGCCCAATTATATACAAGGGAATAGACTTCCCGAAACCGTCCTATTTCATGGCTATAAGCGGTAAGACAAAGGACAGTGATGAAAAGGTAGGGGTTGGACTCCACAGATTGAACGAAGAGGACCCTACATTTACAATAGAAAGAAATGCTGAAACCAAGGAACTGGTAATAGGCGGTCACGGAAATATTCAGCTTGCAGTTCTTGCAAATAAATTGAAAAACAACTTCAAGGTTGAGGTTGACCTGACTAATCCTAAGGTTGCCTACAGAGAGACCATCAGAGGCAAGTCCGACGTACAGGGCAAGCACAAAAAACAATCCGGTGGAGCAGGACAATATGG
>DOON01000215.1:337-11826 GCA_003514865.1 Clostridiales bacterium | reverse complement strand
GTTGCGGACAATTATTTGTCCGCACTTTTAAATCAAAACAGTATAAGTTCGCAATAAATCGAGGAAATTATAAATTATATTCCTCAAAAAATTTCTTAATCTCCAGCGAAGCCTTATAAGCATCATTTTTTGATGCTGCTCCTTCTTCCACTGCTTCCTTTACAGCTTCTTTTAATGAATGTCCCTTGCTAATGAGCTTGTCAAACAAGACGCCGTGAATTCCTGTCTTTGTATTATCGTGCTCCTGTTCCTCATAGTCGTTGTTGTATCCCACAACCACGTACTCGCCTCTTTCGGCGTCACTGTGGCTGTTAAGCTGCTGGAGTACAGAGTCAACTGTGCCGTAGAAAGTTCTTTCGTGAAGCTTTGTCAGCTCCTTGCACACGCATATGACAGCATTGGGCATGGCTTCTTCAATTGCTTCAATTAAATTTATTATTCTTTTCGGCGATTCATAGAGCACAAAGGTTCTGATGGGATTTTCTTTTATCTTTTTCAACTCTGCTTCAATCTCGCTTTTCTTTCTGGGAAGAAATCCGTAAAAGGCAAATTTTCCCGTATCAATTCCCGATACGGAAAGGGCTACCGTAACAGCAGATGCGCCGGCTAAACCTACCACCTCTATTCCGGCTTCTCTTGCACTTTTTACAAGCTCGTAACCGGGGTCGGATATGCATGGAGTTCCCGCGTCGGTTACTAAGGAAACTGTTTTATTTTCTGCAATAATTTCATTTACTATCTCTTCACTTCTACTTTTTTCATTAAACTTATGGTAGGAGATCAGCCGGGTTTTAATATCGAATGCATTTAAAAGCCTCTGTGTATGCCTTGTATCCTCGGCTAAAATCAAATCGCTCTCCATCAAAGTCTCAATTGCTCGTTCCGTAATATCTCCCAAATTTCCGATTGGTGTTGGCACCACATATAATTTACTCATTTTCTTCTCCGGTTTGCAGCTTGCAAAGTGCAAATTTTATTTCTGTATATGTTATATGGGGAGGTAAAGCTTCTTTTATGGGTTTCAGTTTATCTCCGCCTATTTCTTTATATGCTTTTATAATAAGCTCTTCCTTCTCTTCAGACACAAAATCTCTGTAGTCAATATCATATCCAAGTCTTGCACAGCTTTCAAGGTGAGACTCCACCGTAATTAACCTAATATCCCTCTCCTTAGCAATCTCCTGGGCGCTTTTCCCTTCCATGTACATTTTATAGCTGATTGTTCTTGTGTCTTCTTTCTGAGTTTTTTCTGAACTCTCTTTCCCTAAGTCGAAAATTTTCACATTTTCTGTTTCGGTTTCTTCTTTATCTTCATAAGCAGCCTTGAGTACTATATTGTTCCTTTCGGCATAGTTGCAGATTACATCCATAAACTTGGTTCCGTATTTTTCCGCTTTTATTTCACCCACTCCGCTTATTTTCAGGAATTCGCTTCTTGTTTGTGGATACTTAACGCACATATCTCTGAGGGATGCATCGGAAAATACCATGAACGGCGGAACCTTCAGTCTGTCTGCCAGTTCTTTTCTCAATACTCTTAGCTCTTCAAATAAATCACGGTTGTACTCTGCATTACTGTCCTTCGCTTTTACGGACTTCTGTTTTTCAGGCAGAGCTTTCTTTATTGTAACCTTCTTTTGGCCTTTTAAAACCGTCATTCCGCTGGATGATATGGTAAGCACAGGATATTTGTCTCCCACAACATTTATGTATCCGGCCGCGGTCATATATGAAATAATTTCTCTCAGTACATCCTTGTCATAATCCTTCATTATTCCATATGTGCTTAACTTATGAAAATTTAAGGATTTTATTCTCTGCCCGCTGCTGCCTTTCAGAACATCTATGACGAGACCGCCGCCAAATCTGCCGCCCATCCTGTATATACAGGACAATATTTTCTGTGCTTCTAAGGTTATATCCCTGCTTTCTATCTCACTGAGACAGCTGCTGCAGTTATTGCATTCCTCTTTGTCATATCCTGAATCAAAGTAGCTTATGAGGTATTTTCTCAGGCATTTATCCGTATTGCAGTAGTTTATCATATCCCGCAGCTTATCGTACTCATTTGACTTTACCACATCATCCGCAGTGCCGTTATCGATTAAAAAATTATTCATCACTATATCCTGAGGGCTGAACAGCAGAATACATTCGGAGAGTTCCCCATCACGACCGGCTCTTCCTGCCTCCTGATAATATGATTCTATATTTTTCGGCATATTGTAGTGAATTACATACCTTATATCAAGCTTGTCAATACCCATGCCGAAAGCATTTGTAGCTACCATAATTTCTGCATTGTCAAATAGGAAATCATCCTGATTTTTGCTTCTTTCAGCATCTCCCAGCCCCGCATGGTATTTTACCGCATTGAAAANNGCACTGACAAAGCGGCTGCATACTTCCTCAGTAAGCTTTCTTGTCAGGCAGTAGATTATGCCGGGCTTACCTTTGTGCTTTGCAGCATATTCAACTACATATTTCAATTTTTCGTTTGTTCTGGCAACCTCAAACTTCAGATTTTCTCTGTCAAATCCGGTTGTTATTTCATAATGATTCTTAAGTCCTATTAAATTTATTATATCGCCTTTGACCTCAGGCGTAGCTGTTGCGGTAAATGCCGTCAGTACAGGATTATCTTCGGAAAGGCTTCTTAAATTTCTTATACGGAGATAGCTCGGTCTGAAATCATGTCCCCACTGAGACACACAATGAGCTTCATCAACGGCTATCATAGAGATTTTAATGTTTTTTATAAGCTCGGAAAAGCTTTCTGATTCCAGCCTTTCGGGAGCTACGTACAAGAGCTTGTACCGTCCATTTTCTGCTTCGTTCACTATTCTCCTAAGCTCCGGCAGCGTCAGTGAGCTGTTAATAAACGCAGCCGGTATTCCTATTTGCTGCAGCGTATCAACCTGATCCTTCATGAGAGAAATCAGAGGAGAAATAACTAACGCGGTACCGTCCATAATCATGGCAGGTATCTGATAGCACAGAGACTTGCCCCCGCCTGTGGGCATTATTGCCAGTACATCTCTGCCGGATAAAATATTGTCTATGATTTCACTTTGTCCGTCTCTGAAATTATCATATCCGTAATACTTTTTTAAAATTTCAGCGGCTTTATCCAAGATGCACCCACCTTTCAATATTTGTTGAAATATNNCATTATATCATGAAAAATTTTAAATAAAAAGGCAATTTATATATTTATAAAATAATCCCTAAAAGTACCAAACAAAATTTTGACCATATTTAGTTTAATCAATGAATTCACAATCCTGCAATTAATATAATTGTAATAAAAAATCAAAATATTTTTAACTCATAATGCAATACTAAATGTATATTTTATTTTCAAAGGCAGCTATAATGCTTCTTCGGAAATATACCTCATAGTAAAATGCATTAAAATCAAACAAACAAGGAGTATTGTATGAACCAGCAAATAGCAAAGTTAACAGAAGAACAGGAAAAAAAGATTAAAAAGATAGAAAGCGAATTAGGTTGTGTTTTAGTCGCTTACCAAACTCAAAATCATTCCGATGCCAACGAAATGAAATAGTTAAAAGCCTGCTGACCAAAATCCGGTTAGCAGGCTTGCTTTATTCGAAAATATTATATATAATATTTCTAGCAAGGAAATATTTATTAACTTTGCAAACGATATCATTCATTCGGAATATATCAGCGGCAGGAGGAAAAGCGTGCATATTACAAATGATGTTTACAGGGTATTCCTATCCTTTTTTAGGAAGCCCTATATTTCGGAGGAAATCATAAAGAATATAAAAGGGCCTGTGCTGTTGCACATAAGCGACACTCCTGCAGACACATACAATTATATTTTTAGAATAATTAATATGCTGAAACCTCAATTTATCATACATACTGGTGATATGGCAGATAATATTAAGCTTGGTATTTACAAAAACAGAATTGACTGCTACCGTAAAGAGATTGCAAGACTCATTGAAGGATTAGAAAAGAATGAGTTTTCAGAAATATACTATGCATTAGGCAACCATGACGATCATGAAGCTGTAAGTCAATTGACCAAAAGAGGCACTATACTCGAAGATGGTCTTCTGACAATAAATGACCTCAGCATCAGAGCAAGCCATTACTACAAGGAATATTCCAAGAAATCAGATTTTAACCTCTATGGACACAGCCCTGAATACGGGCATTTCAAAAAAGAGAATACAATCTGCCTTAATGGACTATTGAATATTAATATAATTGACTTGTCAAGCAAGAATGTATTTCATTTGGACTATCCCATAGGTACAAACAGGTCAAGAGGTATGGAGTTAAAAAAAACCGGTATATAGGAAGGGAGGATATAATATGTTATTGTTTAGGATGGGACCTCGGCATTTATTTATAAGAAGCGAAAATATTGATGAAATAGCAAGCTATTTGGAAATAAGTCTCAAAGGTGAAGTTACAGACTTCCCTCACGCATTGGAAAAAGCATCGGAATACAGCACCATTTGCTTTATAACAGGTATTAATCACGAAAAGACTTACGTGGAAGACGCTCTTAAAATCGTGCTTATCAATGATGCTTCTACAGTTATACTCTCCGCAATTATCAACAGTCATATATGTCATTTAGTACATAAGATCGATATGGGACCGGCAACAATAATTATGCGCATGCCCGGCAACGAACCAATACTCATAGATAAAATCAAGGAAGTTTTTGGTGCCAAGGAGGTTGATTGGTACGAGGGTATAGGGATAGGGGAAAAGGATGATACAATTATAGGCTTTACCGACAAGGTTCTTGGCGGCCCTGTTTCTGACTTTTTCCACACTAAACTTTTAATTCCGCAGCCTGTCCGTGAGGTTCAAGGAAAATTGCGTCTGGAAGGATTAAGGCTCATTACTCAAAGCTTAAATGAAAGCCACTGGTACGAGCTGAGAATCAATATATATGATTCCTGTGGCAAATATAAGGAAAACTACGACAGGCTGATGTTTATACTTTCAAAATTAGAAATAGGTATGATTTTGGGCGAAAGCTGGACCAAGGACTATGCTGTCATGCTTTACTCAGTATTGACCTACCAGGTTAGGCTTTTTACCTTTTTTACACCTCAGGAGGTTAAAAAAGTTTTGGTGGCACTTGAATATACTCTAGAAGGCGACCGAATGGTTGACTTTGACTTGTACTATAAAAATAAAAAGCTTAATTGGGGAAGTTTAAACAGCACAAACAAAAGAAAAAGCAAGCCGGAAGCGTCCAAAGAATACAGGAAGGAACTGTATGAAAAGTTGAAACCGGAAGACGTAGCAATCCTAGAGAATATGGAAAAATCCCTCCGTTCCTCCAAGTAGGCACCGCACTTCAGACATAAAAAGTCCTGCATATCAAAATATTGGTTCGCAGGACTTTTTCAGCGTTTAAATCGCATAATTATATTATTCCAAACATCATAAAACCTATGGTATTAATGGAAAAATTAGCGCACATATGCACAATCCATGAATTGAATATATTGTTATATTTATCGTTCAACCGGTTAAAGAATAACCCTGTTCCAAATAAGCCTGCTATAAACAATATATAAATGATCATGTTAAACCAATCCGCAAGTATGGACACGTGATAAACAGCAAATGTAAGTGAACAGGTTATGTATGTATATCTTTTCGTTGAAAATTTACCGAGCGTAATAAAACCAAATCCTCTGAAGAACAATTCTTCCAGCAAGGAATTTATAAATGATATATAAAGTGAAACAAAGACAAAGTTATCCTTATTGACACTCAGATTGTTTTCAAGAGTCATTGCAATATTATCTAAATCAATAAATCCTTTAAGGATGTAGTATCCCGCCTGTATAAGAAGATAAACACCAAGCCCCAGTGCCACAGCAAATTTTATTTGTTTTTTATCATTTATTTTGAAATATTCTCTAAACTTTACTTCCTTGTCAAACGCACAGTAAATTAACGGCAGCCCAGCAAATATAATTATCTTGTACAATGACTTTACAGCATAAACAGGCCTGATATAAGATTCTATCAGGTACATTAATACACATGCCATTATCATTATGCCTGATATTGTTATCTTTCTTTTACTGTTGACCATACTCGTACCTCAATTTAATTTATGCTTTACATTTGATATATAATAACATATTGAATATTTCATAACAAGTATACTGATTAGATATTTCGGCATAAAAAAATCAGATTAAACAAGAAACAATACTGTATCTTTCCAATCTGATAATTCAGTGCCGCAGAAGGGACTTGAACCCCCACGGTGTTGCCACCAACGGATTTTGAGTCCGTCACGTCTGCCATTCCATCACTGCGGCTTGACCACTTAGAAATACTATCATAATCTAAAATAAAAAGCAAGATATTTTTTTTATTTTTAAGTGGTAAATTTTTCATAGTCGCTAGCTTTCAAAGCTAGCACATTCGATTTCGTCCGGTTCTTCCGGCACAACTACTTCAACCTTTGAAATCCTGTCGAATTTCTTTTCGATTTTATTTGATGTGATGTTGATTTTATCCACATCGTCATAAACTTTTCTTATATCCTTTGCCAGCGAGTCCCATCGGTCTTTGTAAAGCTTGAATTCCTTGCCCAGTTTATTGAGCTCCTCGTGAATTATTCCGGCATATTTCTCTCTTTCCATGTTTCTTATGACAACCTGCACTGTCGAAAGAACGGACATGAGCGTGGTGGGAGATGCAATCCAAACCTTTTTAGAGCTGGCATAATCTATTAAGTCCTGATGGTATGCATTGATTTCGGCAAATATGGCTTCCGCAGGAAGAAACATTATAGCCTGCTCCGAAGTTACTCCCTCCACTATATATTTTGCTGAAATATCATTAACATGTTTTTTCACATTTGTCTTGAAATCACGTTCGTATATTCTTCTCTCCGATTCAGGTATACTTTTATCAATCATACGCTGATAGTTTTCCAAAGGAAATTTTGAATCTACGCACAGCATTCCAACGGGCTCCGGTATATACAGCACGGCATCGGCTATGGTTCCGTTGTTCAGCCTTTTCTGCANNTCTGCAATTCATAAATTGGTGTGTTTTTTTCGCCGAATACTGTTTTCAGTATGTGGTTAAGCTGTACCTCTCCAAAGGTTCCTCTACTTTTTTTATCCGTAAGCACATCCTGAAGAGATATAATATTCGTTGACAGACTATCAATTTTTCTCTGAGCTTCGTCTATCTTGGAAAGGCGCTCCAATATATTGACAAATGTTTTGTTTGTTTTGTCAAAGCCTTCACTGAGTCTCTCCTCAACCTTCATGTTGATTCTCTCAAGATTTGAACTCACTCTTTCGTTCAGAGACACGAAATTTTCATTAAGTGTCTTTGATGTACCAACACTGAAGCTCATAAATGACTCTGTAATCTTATTTGTGTGTTTTTCAAGCCTTTCAACTGTTTCCAGCTTGTTTGCAAGTATTTCCTTTACCTGTCTCTTTTCAGAATCTGCAATTTTCCCGGATAAAAGGTCAATCATATGCAGGTTGTTCTGACTCAGGTTTAGCTTCAATTCCGTCAATATTCTGTTTTCAGAATTATTTTTAAATACCTTTAGTAATATAATTATATTGATAACCACTGATACTATAAGCAAGACAATTGTCAATTTCTCCATGCCGCCCTCCCTGTTCACATAGATTTTACCCTATAATCGAACATTTGTCCAGCGGTTTCATTTAATTACTTTATAAGCTCCTCGGCTATTTGCACCGCATTAGTTGCAGCTCCCTTTCTGATCTGGTCTCCGCAGCACCATAGAGCCAATGCATTTTCACCGCTTATATCCTTTCTTATCCTTCCCACATATATCAAATCCTGATCAGATGTGTCAAGAGGCATAGGGTAAATTCTATTTGCTGGATCATCTGTTAATTTCACGCCTTTTGCTTTTGAAAGAAGCTCCCTTGCTTTTTCCGGAGTTATTTCCTTTTCTGTTTCTATGGTTATTGATTCCGAATGGCTTCTGTATACAGGCACTCTTACACATGTGCAGTTTACTTTCAGATCAGGATTGTGAAATATTTTCCTACCTTCATTCTGCAGCTTCATTTCTTCCTGCGAATATCCAATTTCATCAAAATCANNGCCGTTTACTCCCGCTCCGGAAACCGCTTGGTATGTGGACACAATCATTCTTTTGATTTTTGCATATCTGTTCAGCTCGTTCAGCGCAGTAAGTGCTATAATGGTTGAGCAATTAGGATTTGCAATTATTCCCTTATGTTTTTTAACATCCTCGGCATTTACCTCCGGAACAACTAAGGGTACATCCTCATTCATTCTGAATGCAGAGGAATTGTCAATAACCACAGCTCCTGCTCTTACAGCAGCAGGCGAAAGCGCCTCGCTTACATTATTTTCTGCAGCACATAAAACTATATCTACATTTTCAAATGAGTTCTCCGTAGCTTCCTCGATAACATATTTTTTCCCTTGAAATTCCACCTCTTCGCCTTCGCTTCTCTTGCTTGCCAGAAGCTTCAGCTCATTGTAGGGAAAGTTTCTCTCTCCCAAAATCTTGAGCATTTCCTGCCCTACCGCACCGGTTGCACCCAATATTGCTAAATTATATTTTTTCATAATATTCCTTCTTTCATAATAATTAATATTCCGTTTTATATAGGGTTTATTATAGCAACATTTTTTTCAATGTCAAGTTTTTTGTTTATATTTTTATTACACATGTATTTAATTTAGATACACACGCTAATATTGTAGCACCGAAAATACGTACAACAAAAGGGCTCTCGAGCCCTTTCGTATTTTTTATTAATTTGCAGTTGTATCGAACGCCGCCTTTATCTTCCATATATCGCCTTCTCTGACAGCATTCCATTTCACATTGTCCTTTTCAATTACCTGCTTCGTATCACCGCTTGCAACTTCAATTTTATAATATAAATTCACCGTTGCCAAATCCTTGCTGCTTGGATCCATTTCATATCCTTGTATTTTATAGTTCAGAAGCTTTATATCGGATGATTCGTGCTGATTTGAATATTCGTCAAAGCTCTTAACTCTGTCCGCCACAGGCGTCATCAGATACATATAACTGTATCTGCTTGAAATCATTCCTGACAAGTATTTATCCGCAGCGTCTGAAGGCGTCTTTTCCCTGTAATCCAGCTCGCCCTTATCTACGGGGTATACTGTACTTTTTTCCGCTTCTTTCGGTATGAAAGCATACGGATTATATACGTTGCTTGGATTCCATATCATGTATTCCGTGATTCCAAGCTCCTTCGAAGCTATTATCTGGTCTCTAACCTTATCAGGTCCGTATTCAATNNGAACAGGGCGTTTTTCCATTGAGGAGTTTTTCTCAACAGCCTCCTCCATTGCTCCCTTAACAACCAAGTATGGGTGAGCATTTGGGTTTTCAAGATTGTACCAGCCTGTAGAATAATGACTTGGATAAACCATAGGTGCCATATTATCCACATGCTCTCCCATGAGAATCCATGTCTGGCCTATATCCTCCGGATAATCATCCCATGTTCTTGTGATAATTCCGAAAACGTCCGCACCAATATTTACATTGTACGGCTCAAGCTCAGTTTTTGCGTACTCAAGGAATTCCGCAATGGCCTCATCCTTATCACGTCCGTTCCTCCCGGGGAATTCTGTGATTGGATTGTATTTTTTTGCTCCGTCAGGAAATCTCACATAGTCAAACTGGATTTCATCAAAGCCTAAGAGTGCTGCCTCCTTGGCAATTGATAAATTGTAGTCCCACACGTACTTGTCAAATGGGTTAATCCACGGTATATTTCCGCTATTTGGATCAAGCCATGTTCCTCCTGTCTTAAGCTGGATTGAATGCTCCTGACTCTTAACAGCAAAATTTTTATCCTTGAATGTTACAATTCTTCCGATTGTGTAAATATCGTAGTCCTTCAGAACCTGCAGCATATTTTTAACATCTTTTATCGGAATTGGAGTGTTTTCATTCAATTTTTGGACTATTTCTATGTTACTTTCGTATGTTATTAATCCATTGTCATCCTTGACATTGATTACGACTCCGTTGATCTCTGTTCCAACCGCAATTCCGATTATTCTCTCAAATTTATTTGCTTTCTCAGCATTGGGCAGAAGCTCCTTCGCCTTTGCGGCATCTTTATCAGCCAAAGCTTTAATATATGCACCATAGGCATCTATATTCTCCTTGCTCAGGGAATTTCCTGCGGTATATCCGGTGGCATACAATGCCATAACTTCCACATTTCTTTTCTCCTGCTCCTGTCCTATGGGAACGAGCGGAACATAAAATTCGGCAAGCTCAGCCTTACGCTGTTTTTCCAACTCTTCTCTTTCAGCAGTTTTTTTCTCAAGCTCCTGCTTCAGCCTCTCTTCCTCAGTAATCTCCGGCGGCTGCGTAACCTCTTCAGGCTTATCTATTTCCTCTCCGGGTATGGGCTGCTGCGGATCAGCGCTGACCTTATCAGAACATCCTGCCAATAATGCCGTCAGCATTAATAGTAATATTGCTTTTTTCAATTTTTTGTACATATTTCCTCCTAAATTTTTTTAGCAGATATCGGTATAACCATACCCATATTATGTTATTATAGCAATGTATAAAAATATGATAAATATAACATAATTTTAACATATAAAAGCACCATGTTCAATAAATAAAGCAACTTTTTTCATCTTTCGACAGATGTAATTTTTAACAGAATATGAAATAAAAAAACACATACGATAATTTTTTTCTTGACATTAATTTTCGTAAAATATATAATTTTTTCAGAAGATATAAGGAGGTTTTTTATGCTGACTGCAATAGTAGGAATAAACTGGGGAGATGAAGGCAAAGGCAGAATGGTTGATTTGCTGGCCGCAGATTACGACGTTGTATGCCGCTATCAGGGCGGAAACAATGCGGGACACACAGTGGTGAATGAATCGGGCAAATTTGTACTTAACCTGCTTCCGTCAGGAATACTAAGGCCTGAGGTTGTTAATGTAATGGGAAATGGTATAGTTATAGATTTAGAACACCTCCACAAAGAAGTNNAATATATGAAAAAAGGCATAAGAATGGGTGACCTGTTGAATAAGGAAGCACTCAAAAAGCGTGTTGAGCAGGTTGTGGAATGGAAAAACCTGACCATTGCAGGAGGATATAAATCCATAGAATTTTATGCGGATGATATGTATGACTGGCTGATTAAATACGGCACAGAATTTGAAGAATATATATGTGATGTTGGATTATATCTGAATAATTCTGTAAATAACGGCAAACAAATAATGTTTGAGGCACAGCTGGGTGCACTGAGAGACATAGATTTCGGAATTTATCCATACACATCTTCGTCCTCCACAATAGCAGCTTATGCTCCCATAGGTGCAGGTGTTCCCGGAATGAAACTTGGAAGTACCATCGGAATAATGAAGGCCTATTCTTCGTGTGTGGGCGAAGGACCTTTTACAGC
>DOON01000215.1:0-262 GCA_003514865.1 Clostridiales bacterium | reverse complement strand
CGTCATACATGGATAGAATACCTGTGGTTATCGCATATGACATAGACGGAAGAATTACCGAGGAGTTCCCCACAGGAGCAGATTTGGATATAGCAAAACCCGTCATTGAATTTATGAACGGATGGAAATGCGATATAGGCAAATGCAGAAAAGAGTCGGATCTTCCAAAAGAAGCATTTGAATATATCAAGTGCCTGGAAAAAAAGGTGGGATGCCCTATCAAATATGTATCCGTAGGAGCGGACAGAGAAGATTATCTTAT
>DOON01000155.1:11569-19220 GCA_003514865.1 Clostridiales bacterium | reverse complement strand
TCCTTCGCACCAGTTAGAATTTTTCTGCAATTTCCTTTGCAATTTCAGCAGTATTAAGCCTATATGCCTTTTCTAAAGGCGGTGAGAACGGCACCGGAACAAATGGCGCTCCAAATCTCATTATGGGTGCATCCATGTATTCAATTGCATTTTCAGCCACAAATGCAGCTATTTCCGCACCTGCTCCTCCCTGCTTCACAGCCTCATGTATAACAGCAAGCCTGTGTGTCTTTTTAACCGATTCAAGTATTGCTTCCTTATCATATGATACCAGTGTTCTAAGGTCGATAATCTCAGCATTTATTCCTTGTTTTTCAAGAATTTCTGAAACCTCTTTGGCTGTCTTCATGCCTATTGAATAGGATATTATTGTTATATCTGTTCCTTCCTTCACCACGTTGGCCTTGCCAATTGGAATAAAAAACTCTTCCTCGGGAACCTCTCCCTTTTCTCTATAAAGTATTTTATTTTCAAAATATATTACGGGATTGTCGTCTCTCATAGCCGATTTTAAAAGGCCCTTGGCTTCAGCAGGGCTTGAGGGAGCAACAACCTTAAGTCCCGGAATGTTCATAAACCATGCTTCAACGCTCTGCGAATGCTGTGCGGCGCCGCTGGAAGACAATCCGTCAGGTGCTCTCACAACCATGGGTACAGTTGTTTGTCCTCCGAACATGTATCTTACCTTTGCCATCTGGTTGAACAATTCATCCATGGCAACGCCCATGAAATCAGCAAAATGCATATCGGCAACAGGTCTCATACCTGCCATAGCAGCTCCTACGGCTGCTCCTATTATTGCTGTTTCGGATATGGGAGTATCCATTACTCTGTCGCCGAATTCGTCAGCAAGTCCCTTGAACTGTCCGAATATTCCGCCCTGTCTTACAATGTCCTCTCCCATTACAAATATATTTTCATCTCTTTTCATTTCTTCGGCCATTGCTTCCAATGTTGCCTGCGCAAATGTAATCTGTCTCATTTTGCCCTCCTATACATACAAATCATCAAACATTTCTGACGGATCGGGATATTCACTGTCCATTGCAAATTGCAGAGCTTCTTTTATTTCTTTTTCAACTCTGTCTTTAATTGCTTTGATTTCTGCTTCAGACATTATATTTTCACTAAGTACTTTTTCTTCAAATCTTGTTATAGGGTTATTCTCTTCATAAACTATCTGAACTTCTTCCTTTGTTCTGTACATTTCAGGGTCGCCTACGAAGTGTCCCTTTATGCGGTATGTCTTTGCCTCCAGGAAATATGGCCCATTTCCTGCCTTTACATATTCCAGAGCTTCTTTAAATCCGTCATAGACAGCAAACGCATCATTTCCGTCCACTATTTTGCTTGGCATATTGTATCCTATAGCTCTGATCGAAATGTCTTCTATAGCAGTGGTTGTTCTGTATGGAGTTGTCGATGCCCACTGATTGTTTTCACATACGAAAATTGTAGGCAGTTTCCATGCTGATGCAAGGTTCATTGCCTCATGGAATGTTCCTCTGTTTGATGAGCCGTCACCGAAAAATACAACGGATACATTGTCTCTTTTCTGTTTTTTGATTGCAAGTGCGGCACCTACAGCTAAGTTAAAGCCGCCGCCAACTACTCCGTTGGCTCCCAGCATTCCCACAGAAAAATCTGCTATGTGCATGGAGCCTCCCTTTCCTTTACAGGAACCTGTCTTCTTACCGAATATTTCAGCCATGACTCTGTTTAAATCAGCGCCCTTTGCGATTGTGTGGCCATGTCCTCTGTGTGTACTCGCAATATAATCGCTGTCTGTAAGACTTGCACACACACCTGAGGCAATTGCCTCCTCGCCGATATACAAATGAAGAAATCCCGGGATTTCCCCGTCTAGAAAGTATCTTTCCACTGTTTCTTCAAATCTTCTTATTTTAAGCATTTTGTAATAGAGCTCTTCAGCCAAATTCTTACTGTACCTTTCCATCATTGCCTCCCTTTTAAATCTTGTAACGTTTTCTGTATAACTGTATCATAATTATTTAAGCAATATTTATGCCAAGAAATATGTAGCTTAAAACCTGCATTTTGTGGAAAACGTGTTTGGTTTACAAAAAAATGCTCAAAATTTTATCATTATTGCTAAAACTTTGAGCACAATTTTTGTTTAATTATTTAGCACTAGGGAACAAGTATTATCTTTCCGCCCATTCCGTTCTGAGCAATCTCAAATCCCTTCTCAAATTCCTCTAATTTAAGAACATGAGTTATAACAGGGTCGATATTCAAAAGACCTTTGTCCAGTAGATTGGACATTGTGGTCCATGTTTCAAACATTCTTCTGCCGTGTATGCCTATTATTGTAGCTTCCTTAAATACTACCTGAGAGCCTAAATCAATCTCAAGCGGTCTTGACGGAAGGCCTATCAAAGCAACCTTACCGCCTTTTCTCAGACCCTTGAAGCCTTCGAGTATGGCTGCTGTGTTTCCGGATGCATCTATGAAAGCATCAACGCCCACACCATTTGTAAGCTCAACGAGCTTTTCACCTGCTTTATCCTGAGAGGAATTAATTATTTCAGTAGCTCCCATTTCCTTGGCTATTCCAAGTCTGTAGTCATTTATATCAATAGCGTATATGTTTGCTGCACCAAAAGCCTTTGCAGCGCCAACAGCCATGAGGCCTATTGGTCCGCAGCCTATTACCGCAACATTTTTTCCTGAGGACTGCACTTCAACGTTTGCTCTCACAGCCGTTCCAAGAGGCTCCAATACAGCACCGACATTCGGATTGATGGATTCCGGAATTTTAACAGCGCATATTGCCGGTATTTTTGCATATTCGGCATAGCAGCCGTTTGTATGAATTCCAAAAAGCTTGAGATTTCCGCATATGTGCTGCTCACCGTTTCTGCACTGGTAGCACTCGCCGCACGGAATGTGAGTTTCGCATGCCACATAGTCTCCCGGTTTAAGGCCTTTCACTCCCGGGCCTACTTCCACAACCTCGGCACTGCATTCATGCCCAAGTATGGTTGGGAGCTTTATGTTGTTGTTCTGCGCCCATGTGTTCCATACATATATGATCTGGTCCGTTCCGCATATGGCTGCCGCCTTCACCTTAATAAGGACTTCTCCCTCGTTGAGGACAGGCATCTCCACATCCTTCAGAACTGCACCGATGCCTACATTTTCTTTTACTACTGCTCTCATTTCAACCTCCTTTTTTATTGTTATTATTGCTATTATTGTATTTTAAATAATCTGAAGCCTGTTTCTTCATCATATTGTCTGACGAATTCGGCTTCTTCCAGCTCGTGGATTATGATTTCTGCTGTTGCGGCAACAATGTTTCCGCCTTCAATTGTATGTCCTCCGAAAATTCTCATATACTTATCGCTTACAAGCATATGAATGTGTATGGATTGCTCTCCTGTGTCCTCCATGCCTATAAGTCCCTGAGCATACAGAAGCTCCAGAGGTCCTTCTACATCCACAGGCTTGCTGTAAACAAAATCTATAGGTGCATTTTCATCTGGAATGGCATAAATAAATCTGGCTGTGATGAAGCTGCCTATACACATTGGAATATATCCGTGCTTTATGTTGTGCTCCTTGCATATTTGTTTTATTCCTGTTATAAAATCAACGCCTCTTGGAATCCTTCCGGCTACCACGCGCTTAACTTTTGAATCTTTGAAATGCTCTTTTAAATCCATTTTTTCCTCCTTTTTTGTCAAATAAATAAGACGGATATAATCCATCTTATTTATTTGTTGATATTTAAATGTATAAGANNGGAACAGAATTATTTCCGGCACGTAAGTTATAAGGAACAATACTATAAGTGAAGCCAATAAATACGGTACAACCGATTTTGATATATGTCCCAGCGAAATTTTTGATATACCGCATGCAACATAGAGGTTAACTCCAACAGGTGGAGTGATCATTCCGATTGCGAGGTTTACTGTCATAACAACACCAAGTGCAACCGCATCATATCCCAGCTGCCTTGCAACCGGAAGCATAATCGGTGTAAATATATACAATGCCGAAGGAGCATCCAGGAAGCATCCTGCAATAAGCAATATGATATTCACGAGGAATAAGAATCCTGCCTTGCTTCCTGATACGGACATCAATGCATCACTGGCCATATCTGAGATACCTGTTGTTGTACAGAACCATGCAAACAATCCGGCAGCAGCAACGATAAACATAACAACCGCTGAACCAATTGCGGATTCTACCATCAATTCATGTAAATCAGAAATTTTCAATTTCTTGTATATGAACATTCCTACCAATATACCGTAGACCGCGGAAACTGCAGCAGCTTCTGTCGGTGTGAAGAAACCTCCGTAAATACCGCCAAGTATTATAACCGGCATCATCAATCCCCAGAATGCTTCTTTTAAAGCCACCCATCTTTCCTTGCTGGATGCTTTTGGCTGGGGCTTGATATCCATCTTTTTAACAACCATAAGGCTGGCAATTATCAATGCAGCACCCATTAATAATCCCGGAATGATACCTGCTATAAATATTTTACCTATTGAAACACCGGCAATTGCTCCGTAAATAACAAATGGTATACTTGGAGGGATAATAATTCCTATACCGCCTGCAGTAGCCATAAGTGCAGATGATGTACCCCTGCTGTATCCTGCATTAACCATTGCCGGGATCATAATAACTCCCAAGGAAGCAACCGTTGCAGGACCTGACCCTGAAATAGCTGCGAAGAAGCAGCATGTTATAACACCAACTATTGCAAGACCGCCACGTTTATGTCCCACAAAGGCATTAGCAAGATTAATAAGTTTCTCGGATATTCCTGCTCTTTCCATCGTATTTCCGGCCAGCATGAAGAATGGAATTGCAAGAAGCGTAAATTTAGAGATGTTTGCATATATCTGCATTGGGAACATATCCATCGGAAGTTGTGCAGCTATCATAGCCACTAATGAGGACACACCCAAGCTAAGAGCTATAGGAACATTAAGAAGTAACAGTACTGCAAAGGAAATAAACAATATCGAAGCTATACTCATGTTATTTTACCTCCTTTGACTGTTCTTTAATAGTACTAAAAGTCCATTGTGTAAATCTGATTAAGATAAATATTGCACCTATGGGCACAAATGAACCAAATACAGCTTCAGGCCATCCTAATGATGGAGTCTTGATTCCCATTCTGATTTCGCTCTGCACCATATCAATACCAAATTTCATTAACAATACCGAGAATACCACAGCTGCAAGCCATGTTATCAACACTACATATTTTTGATGTTTTTTGGGAAGCAAATCAGTTAATGCGCTCAATCCCAAATGTCCGCCTCTTTTTGCTGCTGCTGCAGCGCCCAGCAATGTTATAAGAAGGAACATAGCTGTTGTTATTTCTTCAAGGAATGACATNNCTCCCAGGAACTTTCTTGAAATAACATTTATTACTGTTATAAATGTCATAATGGTCAAACCAATTGACATAATGTATGTTTCTATACTATTTAAAAATTTCTTCAAATTATTACCTCCGTTTCTTTCTATAAAATTTATCTAAGTCCCGCGAAGGGACTTAGATAAATCATTTCTGTTACTTCCTGAAAGAATCGATTAATTCTTTACCCATTATCGGTTCATATTCATTGTAAACAGGTTGAACTTGTTCTTTGACAGCAGCTCTCTGCTCATCTGTAAGCGTGTTTACTTTCATTCCGCCGTCAATAAACTCTTGAGTTTGCTTTTCAGCTTTTTCTCTGTTTATTTGTCTCTGATATTCACATGCTTCTGCAGCTGCTTCTCTTATTAGCTTCTGATCTTCTGCACTGAAGCTTTCAAATTTGTCCTTGTTCATACCAAATATGATTGAGTCATATGCATAATCCCATACTGTCATATATTTCTGTACTTCGTTGATCTTTGATGATGCAATAACGTCTGTCGGATTTTCCTGTCCGTCTATTGTTCCCTGCTGTAATGCTGTGAACACTTCGCCGAAGTTCATTGTTATAGGGTCAGCACCTAAAGTCTTGTAAAGAGATATAAACATTTTTATTCCCGGGATTCTTATTTTCAATGCAGACATATCAGCTGGAGTTTCAATTGGTCTCTTGCTGTTTGTTATCTGTCTGAAGCCGTTTTCGCCGAATCCAAGACCTACTATGTTCTTTTCAAGCAATATTTTGTTTATAGCTTCTCCGCCTGCACCGCCAAGAACCTTATCTGCTGTTTCAGTATCATCGATAAGGAAAGGTAAGCTTATAACTCCGAANNCGAATCTTTCATCCATTACTGAATAAATTATATTGGAGTGGAATGTGATATCAGTTGAACCTGACATAAGCATTTCAATACCCTTACTTTGGTTTCCGCCTGACAACTGGTCATTTGGATATACCTTTACTTCAATTCTTCCGTTTGATTTTTGTCCGATTATCTCAGCAAATTTCTGTGCACCTAAAGTCCATGTTGATGTATCAGCAGTTGTTGTACTGAACTTCAAAGTAACTTTTTTGTCTGACGGCTGTCCGCCCTGAGCTCCGCCCTTGTCGCTAGAGCATCCTGTTAAGCCTATGCTTAATATCATTACTGCTACTAAGATAAGTGATATTATCTTTTTCATTAAATATTCCTCCTAGAATACATTGTTTTTTTCAGATTAGTACATGCAATTGGCGTGCCAATTTTTATGACAACTTTTAAAACCTCTTTATTTGAATAAAGTTATTTTATTGTCATAAATAATACACAATAATTTGCCAAGATAATAAATTGCATAGTTATTGATTGTTTATATTTTGAGCAGTTCATTGCTCAAAATATAAACACTGCTTATTTTTTTAGCACATATCTGCGGCTATTCGCCTGACAAATTGTATTTTTTCATTTTATTATATATGGTATTACGTGTAACCTTAAGCAAATTGGCAGTAATAGTTATATTTCCTCCCGAAATATTCAACGCTCTTTCAATGGCTCTTTTTTCAACGTCCTCCAGAGGCTCAATCTCGCTTTCGGAAATAATATCCGTATTTTTATGTCTGCCCTCAGCATCTGTTGAATCAATACATCTTTCTTCTCTGAGGTTTTCAATAAATATGTCTTCCTCGCCTATTATGGCTCCTCCGCAGAGATTAACCGCTCTCTCAACAGTATTTTCCAGCTCTCGTATGTTGCCGGGCCAGCTGTAGCTCATAATCTTCGCCATGGCTGCCTGCGAAATATCCATGATATCCTTGTTCATCTTAATGTTAAGCTTATTTATGAAGTAATGAATCAGCTCGGTTATATCTTCTTTTCTTTCTCTCAGCGGCGGCAGATTAACATGCAGCACATTGATTCTATAATACAGGTCCTCTCTGAACCTTCCGTTTTTGCACTGCTCAAACAGATCCTTGTCTGTTGCGGCAATAACCCTTACATCCAGGTCGAATACATGGTTTCCGCCTATTCTGGTCAGCTTCCTGTCCTGTATCACTCTCAGCAGCTTTACCTGCATATCCATAGGCATTTCGCCTATTTCGTCAAGGAAAATCGATCCACCATCCGCAAGCTCAAATTTACCCATTCTTCCCTTGTTGGAAGCTCCGGTAAATGAGCCGGGTTCATATCCGAACAGCTCTGATTCCAGAAGTTCTCTTGGTATGGCACCGCAGTTGATTGATACAAAGGG
>DOON01000155.1:11115-11518 GCA_003514865.1 Clostridiales bacterium | reverse complement strand
GGCTGTGAATAGAATGAGCAACAAGCTCCTTTCCTGTTCCACTTTCTCCTGTAATCAGCACATTTGACACACTTCCTGAGGCTGCCTTTGCCTTGCTTAAACAATCCTGTATTTTATTGCTTGAGCCGATGATATCACTGAACCTGAAATTTGCATACGCTCCGTTTAATTCATTAAGCATCTTATTGACACGCTTTATTTTTCTGAACGTATCAACAACTGTAACTATGTTACCCTCTTCGTCCTTTATGGGTACCGCAGTCTTGATGAAGTGAATTTTTTCGCCTGTTTTTTTGGTTATTAAAAATTCCTTGTCAATATAGCCCTTGCCTGTTTTAAGAACATCGAGAATAACGGGTTTGAAATCAACAACGTCAGATATATGCCTTCCTATGGAGCTCTC
>DOON01000155.1:4287-11068 GCA_003514865.1 Clostridiales bacterium | reverse complement strand
GGTCCCTGTTAACGCACAGTATTTCTGCACCTACCTGATTCATAAAGGTTACGAAGCCGTCCCTGTCAACTGTCAGAACACCGTCTGTCATAGTGTCAACTATGGCGCTTTCACATTTATTTTTTTCAATTATCTGCTTGTTTATTTTGTCAGCTTCATATTCTATACCTATTGCCTTGGAGGCTGCCGCTATCATTCCCAGAGAATTTTTTATATCATTTGACTTTCTGCCTATAGCCGCAAGCAGTCCTATAATTTCTCCGTCGGAATAAATGGGAGCGCTCAATGTTGAATAATCGTAGTAAATTCTGCAGTAATGCTCCTCGCCCGACAAGCATATTGGCTTATTCTCAACAATTGATGTGCTCATGGCCGTATTTCCGTTGAATCTCTCGGTAAATCTTCCGCCTACAGGCAGGTTTATGGTAGAGTCGGCCAGAGCATCCTTGTTTTTCTTTTCCATCAGGATGTATCCGTCTTTATTTATTATAAGAACAGATATGAACGCATCCATGTATTCATCAATACTTTTCATCACATTTTCAGAATGAAGTATCAAATCTCTATTTTCAGTTAAAAGAGTGTTAAGGTCAAATANNTAATTATTATACACTGAGGCATCTCCGAAGTCAATTAATGCAAAATTTTGCATATTTCTATAGTTTCAGAACAATTAATACAAAGTCGGGATAGTTATTTTATTTCAACACCCATTCTTTTTTCGTACACCTTGGCAATTGCACAGTGGTCTTCATTAACCATACCCTCTGACTCCATTTCATTCATATAATCAAGTATCATTTTAGACATGGGTCTTTCGATATTGAGCTCACCCGCCAAATCAACGGCATTTTTTAAATCCTTCTGATGAACGGCAATTCTTGCACTTGCTTCAAAGTTGCGGCTGATGATTTTTGGTGCCTTTGAATCAAGCACTGCACTTCCGGCAAACCCGTCCTTAATAGCATTGTACAGCGTCATTGGGTCCAGTCCCGCCTTTACGGCAAATGCCAGTGCTTCTCCTACAGCTCCTATGTTACAGCCAACTATCATGTTGTTCGCCAGCTTTGCCACAGCACCGCATCCGGCCCCTCCCATGTACGTTGCAGTCTTACCTATGTGATGAAGCAATGGCTGAACTTCATCGAATACATGCTTATCTCCTCCGCACATTATGGCCAGTGTACCGTCAATGGCTCCCGCTTCTCCTCCGCTGACAGGCGAGTCCAGAAGGCTTATTTCGGCTTCCAGGCACTTTGGATACATTTCGCGTATTACCGACGGCGCAGTGGAACTTAAATCCACAACGATGGTCCCCGTTCTGCCTGAGGCAATCACCTGCTCTATAGTTGATTTTACAAGGTCATTTGTTGGAAGACAAAGGAAAATAATATCGCAGCTTTGTGTTATTATTTCCGTTTTATCGGTTGATATTCCTTTACTTTCCTCAAACGCTTTTCTTCTGCTTTCAACAACATCAAAGCCTGTTACCTGCACACCGTTCTTAACTAAATTCATGGCCATGGGAAGTCCCATGATACCCATGCCTATAAATCCGACTTTTTTCATATTCTTCTCCTCACGTTATTTGTTAGGAACGTGAATTGCTCTTTTTTCAACCGCAAGCGCAGCTTCCTTTATAGCCTCAGCAACCGTCGGATGAGCGTGTATTGTTGCAATAACCTCATCTATTGTTGCTTCCATGCCGATTGCCAGAGCAAGCTCGCCTATTAAATCCGTCGCTCTCGGTCCTATAATGTGAGCACCCAATACTTCCTTGTATTTTTTGCCGGCAATGATTTTAATCATTCCGTCTTCTCCCATTATCATAGCTCTGCCGTTGGCTGCAAGCGGGAATTTACCTACGATGTAATCAACGCCCTGAGCCTTTGCCTCTTCCTCTGTGAGACCCACCGATGCAAATTCAGGCTTTGTATAAACGCATGACGGATTTGTTTTACTGTCGAATACGCTGCTGTGACCAAGTGCGTTTTCTGCAGCAATCTCCCCATGAGCAGATGCAACGTGCGCCAGCATAATCTGTCCCACGCAGTCTCCAATGGCATATATTCCAGGCACATTTGTTTCCATTTTATTGTTGACAGTGATTCTTCCTCTGTCATTGGCAATGCCTGCCTTCTCCAAGCCGATTGTTGCTGTATTTGTTCTTCTTCCTATAGAACTAAGGGCCTTTTCACCGGCAAACACCTTCTTGACGCCGTCGCTCATCTCCACTGAAACTTCAACATTTGCTCCTGCATCCTTAAAGGATGTAACCTTGGCGCCTGTATATATTTCCACTCCCTTTTTAGCCAGCTTCGCTCTTATTGTCTTCGTGAGCTCGCCGTCCATCATTGGAAGTATTTCATTAAGCATTTCAACTATTACTATCTTACATCCAAACGCGCTGTACAATGTTGCAATTTCAACTCCTATAACTCCGCCTCCCACAATTACCATGGATTTTGGAATTTCCTTAAGCTCGAGAGCTCCTGTAGAATCTATGCATTTCTCTGAGTCGATTCCAGGAATAGGAGGCTTTGCAGGGATTGAACCTGTGGCTATTATGAATTTATCGGCCTTGATTGTTTCAGTTCCCTTTTCGGTTTTTACTTCGATTGCATCCTTGCTTACAAATGACGCTTCTCCGCTCACTACCTTTATCTTATTTGCTGCCATAAGCCCTTTTACACCGCTTACAAGCTTCTTTGTAACCGCGCTTTTACTTTCCTGCACCTTTGCAAAGTCTACCTTTATGTCGCTTGCTGTTATGCCGTAGGCTGCGCCTTCTTTCATTTCCTCATAAAGTTCTGCGGAATGAAGCAGCGCCTTCGTAGGAATGCATCCAACGTTCAGGCACGTTCCTCCCAGATTTCCTTTTTCAATCAGAGTTACCTCTCCACCCAGCTGTGCAGCTCTTATTGCTGCAACATATCCGCCGGGGCCTCCTCCGATTACTGCAATTTTTATTTTATCACTCATATTTTCTCCTTACAAACAAGCCGCTATCCCCTATAACGGAAGATAGCGGCTCTGTTATTTTTATTAAAGATACATATTGTCGGGATCTTCCATATATCCCTTCAAATCCTTAAGGAATTTCGCTGCGGTAGCTCCGTCCATAACTCTGTGGTCAAATGACAGGCTCAGAACCATCATTGAAGCCGGTACTATTTCATCATTTTTGTTCACTACCGGCTTTCGCACAATTCTTCCAACTCCCAGAATTGCACTTTCTGGAAGATTTATAACAGGATTGAATCCATCTATGTCATATCCTCCAAGGTTGCTTATTGTAAATGTTGCTCCTGACATTTCATCAGGTGACAATGTATTGTTTTTTGATTTTCCAATAAGCTCTTTCGTTTCAACGTTAATTGCTTTAAGACCTTTTCTGTCCGCGTCTTTTACCACCGGAACTATAAGTCCTTCATCCAGAGCAACTGCAACTCCTATATTCACTCTGACGTGAAGTATTATGCTGTCCCCTGTAATTGACGAATTCACTATTGGGTGATTTCTCAGAGCAACTGCTGCCATTTTAACCAAAATATCTGTGTAGCTGAATCTTACGTCTGCGTTGGCTGCGTTAAGCTTGCTTCTGAGAGCAACTGTCTTGTCAACATTAACCTCGGTTGTAAGCGTAACATGAGGAGCAATTTGCTTGCTTGCCTGCATTCTCTTACCTATTACCTTGCGCATGTTTGACAACGGCTTTACAACATCTGCTGTTGCGGCCTGCACTGCAGGTGCGGCAGGANNGTGCTGCTGTCTGTGCGGCAGCCTGAACCGGAGCAGTTGACTTCTGATTTTCAGCAGCCTCAAACACGTCCTTCTGAATGATGCGTCCGCCTGTTCCTGAGCCTGACAGTCCTGAAAGTTCAACTCCCAGATCTGCGGCTGTTTTCTTAGCCAGAGGAGATGCCTTTACCCGGCCTGTTTCAGTAACCGCTGCAGCTTTCGATGCTTCAACAGCTTTAGGAGCAGCCTCAGTCTTTTCCTCCTCAGCAGCCTTTGGAGCAGCAGGAGCATCCACAGATTCTCCCTCCTGTCCGATAATTGCTATAAGTCCCTTAACAGGAATATCTTCGCCTTCCTGTGCTACTATTTTAAGCAGCACCCCTTCAACTTCACTCTCTATTTCACTTGAAAGCTTATCCGTAGTGATTTCCACCAGGACATCGCCTATATTTACCTTATCGCCTTCCTGCTTAATCCACTTGCCAATGGTACCTTCCTCCATGGTCAGCCCAAGCTGAGGCATTATAATTTCTGTTGCCATAGTATCCTCCCTACTTATTTAATACTTTCTTTACTGCCTTTACTATATCCTCCGGATGTGGGAAGAATGCATCTTCTAAAGTAGGAGCAAATGGCGGTACCACGTTCAATGCCGCTACACGCTCTACCGGAGAATCAAGTTCATCAAACAGTTCTTCTGTAATCTGTGCGGAAAGCTCTCCGCCGAATCCGCTTCTCTTAACGCCTTCATGCACTATCACTACATTGTGTGTCTTGCATACTGATTCTTTTATTGCTTCCCAGTCTAACGGAACAAGTGTACGCAGGTCGAGAACCTCAGCATTTATGCCTTCCTTTGCAAGCTCTTCCGCAGCTTCCAGTGCAAAATATACTTGGCGTGACCACGCTATAATTGTAATGTCCTTACCTTCACGCTTTACATCAGCCTTGCCTAATGGAATTATGTATTCTTCCTCAGGAATTTCTTCCTTCTTGGCATATAAAAGTCTGTGCTCCAGGAATATTACCGGGTCATCATCACGAATTGCAGCCTTTAACAAGCCTTTTGCATCCTTTGCTGTTGAAGGGCAAACAACCTTAAGTCCCGGAATATGAGTGAAAAATGTTTCTATATTCTGAGAGTGCTGACCTGCATTTCTTCTTCCTGAGCCCTGAGGCGCACGAAGAACCATAGGAACATTAATCTGTCCGCCTGTCATATATCTCATTTTAGCAGCTTGGTTCATTATAGGGTCCATTGAAACTCCTATAAAATCTACATACATCAATTCTACAACGGGACGAAGTCCTCTCATTGCAGCTCCAACCGTCATTCCTAAAAATCCTGCTTCACTTATTGGAGTATCTATTACTCTGTGCTCACCGAACTCTTCCTGGAATCCCTGAGTAATTGCAAACACGTTTGNNTCCTCGTGCAAAGCTTCGCTGATTGCTTTACTTACAGTTGCTTTTTTCATCTCGCAACACACCTCTCATTATCACTTGAATATACGTCAGTAGTAACTTCACTTACATCCGGCAGCGGAGAATCCAAGGCAAATTGGATTGCATCATCTATTTCTTTTTCCATAGCATCATCTATTGCTGTGATTTCCTTCTCATCGATGCCGTCTTTCAGCAGATATGCTCTGAAGATATCTATTGGGTCTCTCTTGCCCCACTCTTCCGTAACTTCCTTAGGACGATATGCAGCAGGGTCTCCCTCGTAGTGACCTCTCATTCTCCATGTCATACACTCAACAATTGACGGTCCGTTTCCTTCACGGGCATATTCAACAGCCTGCTTTACAGCCTCGTAAACAGCCAGTGGGTCATTTCCGTCAACAGTTACTCCCGGGATGTTGTATCCTTTCGCACGCTCTGCAATTGTGTCAGTATTTGTTACGGAGTGTATGTTTACGGATACGCCGTAATTGTTGTTCTCGCACAGAAATACAATGGGGAGCTTCCAGGCAGCAGCCATGTTTACAGACTCGTGAAACACGCCCTGGTTAGATGCAGCATCACCGAAAATCGCCATTGATACTTCCTTAGTGCCCCATACCTTTGAAGCGAGAGCTGAACCTGCAGCTATTGGAATACCTGCTCCAACAATTCCGTTTGCTCCCAATATTCCCAATGAAACGTCAGCAACGTGCATTGAGCCGCCTTTTCCTTTGCAGTAGCCTGTAGCCCTGCCGAAAAGCTCGGCCATCATTATCTTTGTGTTTGCACCCTTTGCAATAATTTGACCATGTCCTCTATGTGTAGTCGTAATTAAGTCAGTTTTTTCAAGAGCTTTATTTGCGCCTGCCGCAACCGCTTCCTGTCCTATGGATGTATGAATATTTCCATAAAGCATACCTTTTGTGAAATACTCTGTAAGTTTGGTCTCAAACTTTCTTATCCTTACCATTGTTTGGTATAAGTCAAGAAGCATTTCTTTAGAATATTTTTTTTCCAAAATATATACCACCTTTCTGATTTTCATCAATTTATTAAAAATATTAGCAATAATTATGCCAACATCCTTTGTCGATTTCTTTGTATCATTTAATTAATAATTTTGTATCATTTCCGAACACTATAAAATATCAAATTCTTTAATCTTACCATAGAGCGTATTTCTGCCTATCCCCAGTATCTTGGCAGCCTGTGTAACATTGCCGTTCGTGTGGTCCAAGGCCTTTTTTACAGCCTCAGCTTCTGCCTCTCTCAGAGTCATCAGCTTTCTTTCCTTGATTTCCGGCTTTTCCTCGGTGAGCTTAATCTGCAGATGCGAAGGCATAATTTCATCTTCCTCGGCAAAGCAATAGGCAAATTCAATTGCATTTTCAAGCTCTCTCACATTGTCCGGCCAATCCCATTTATGAAGCAGCTCCAGAGCTTCGGTTGACAATCTCTTGCTTGTTCCGTTCATCATATTGTACTGGCTCAGAGTTTGGTTTGAAATTATTTCAATATCCTCCTGCCTGTCTCTGAGAGGCGATGTATTTACGGTGAAATTGCTTATAATCTTATACAATTCTTCGCTGAAGTT
>DOON01000155.1:0-4261 GCA_003514865.1 Clostridiales bacterium | reverse complement strand
GAAGAGGATATTATTCTTACATCTAGCGGAATTTCCTTGAAACCTCCAATTCTCACAACACTTTTCTGCTTTAATGATTTTATGAGCTTATTCTGAAGCTCAAGAGGTATGAACGAGACATTGTTGAGAAAAATAGTTCCGCCGTGAGCCATTTCTATTTTTCCGGGTCTGCCTCCGGTATTTTTCGTAAATGAACCTTCTTCGTATCCGAACAGTTCACTTTCGATTAAATTTCTCGGCAAGGACAGACAATTTACAGACACATACGGACCCTGGCATCTGTCGCTACAATTGTGTATGGACTGAGCGATTATATCCTTCCCCGTTCCGCTTTCACCCTGTATCAAAACAGGACTGTCATTTGAACCGGCCAGCTTTATCATTTTACGTATTTCCTGAGTCTGCACGGAGCCGCCTATAATATTTGAAATTGTATATTTTGCCTGAGCTCCTGACATACGGTTCACCATCGTCTTAACATCACTTATGTTACGGAATATATCCAGAACACCTATCATTTCTCNNAAAATGCACCACTCCGCTCTTTCCTTCAAGCCTGAACTCCCTGTCCACATAGCCCTCCTGTGTTTCGAGTACATGTAATATTGTAGGCTCAAAATCAACAGCTTCTGTTATGTGTTTTCCAATAACATCATTTTCAATATTCAATATCTTCATTCCCGCAGGATTAATAAATGTAATAATACCGTCCATATCTACAGAAAGCATGCCATCAGAGGATGCGTAAACCAGCAATTCGTAAAATTGCCCCTGCTTTTCTATTTTTTTATTTTTTATATGAGCTCCAGCCATAACGTTCATCGCCCTATTGTTGATAATCCCCTTTGAAGCAAAATTATTATGCATTATGTTTTCACCACACTGATATTATATACAGCCTTCCTTTCAAATAATTTATCCCTTGATTTTATATTAGCAATTTTCATGCCAATACAAAAAAATTTCTCTGAAAAATATTTGTTCATATTTTGCCTATCGAAAATACTCATTTAATAACTTGTTCAATTTTTACACAATAAAAATGCTCAAATATTTTACAGTGCGCAATTATTTAACGCTTGTAAAATTTTGAGCATTTTCTATGCTAACTGAATAAGCATTGTAAAAATTCTTCTCCTGTTATACGTCCAAGGTATTCATCGATGTTTAAGTCATTTATAGCACTCTTAACTTCATCCGCATCATATCTGATGCCTATGAGCTTTTCTTCCAAATCCTTGACGTCGCATTTCCCGAAGAAATCACCGTATATTTTGCATCCCTCAATTAGTCCGTTTTCCACCTGGAGCCTTGCCTCAACGCAGCCGCCGGCAAATCTGCTGTAGCATTTGTAGTTGAACTTTGGCGACCTGCCGAAATTCCACTCCCATGTTCCATATCTCTCATCAACCATCTTCTGTATATTTCTTTTGTCTTCATCAGACAGCTCATATATTTCAACAGGCTGACCAAAAAATTCAAAAATGTTGTTCAAAAGAACCTGCTTGAACTCAAGCACATCTATATCCTCGCTGATATATGGCTTTATGTTCGTAACTCTGCTGGAAACAGACTTTACACCCTTAGACTCTATTTTATCTCTTTTTACATTCAGGGCTTTGGACAGAGTATCCAGCTTTGAGTCGAAAAGAAGCGTTCCGTGGTTGAGCACTCTTCCCTTGTTAATACTCTGGGCAATGCCTGAAAATTTCTTTTCATCAATAACAAGGTCGTTTCTGCCGGACAAGTCACATTTTACCCCGATTTTCTCTAATGCCTTTATTATGGGAATATTGTATGTTTTGAAGTCAATTTTTTCGTCGCTTTCCGCATTGACGATAAATGAAAAGTTCAAGTTCCCTAAGTCGTGATAAACGGCTCCTCCACCTGTCACCCTTCGTACAACATTTATATTGTTTTCCTTTACATATTCCATATTTATTTCTTCGACTGTGTTCTGGTTCTTTCCTACTATGATGGAGGGCCCGTTCCTCCACAGCAATACAAATTCCTCATCACGACTCAGGTTTTTGAAGACATATTCTTCAAACGCCAGATTGTAATGGGGGTCTATAGAAGTATTTTCAATAAATTTCATTTCGTTCTCCTTTAAAGTATTTATTTTCTGTCAAAAAATACATTCTTTGAGCCTATGTACAGCGGAATCCCGTATGCTATTTTAACATCCTCACCCAAAAGCTTTAGATCAACAGCAGCCTTTCCCACGGAATGCATGATTCTGTTATCCACTCTTTCATCCATGGCAACACTTGCAGCCGAGCCCACTGCTATACCCAGGTCTCCTGTATTCATAGCGCATGGGGAATCNNAATACTTTATGCCAAGCGGCTTTATTTTTGTTCCCAGAATGACAATGGCATCAGAATTCAATATATTATTTGCGTCTCTCAAGAAATAATCAGGTCCTGTTCCATCCTGAGCCAGCTCCTTGAGCTTGTCTGATAATATTTTTATGGTCTCGCCTCTCACCATTGAAATAACCAGATTGTCAATTCCCTTGGCTTTTGGCGCTGTCCTCGCTGCGGTCATCATTCTTTCCGCTGTTCTCACCAATACACTTTCCTTAATATCAGATTCAAAAACAATGCTCATAATAATACTCCTTGCATAAATTTTTTTAATTATATACTAAAAAATTGCCGGGTTCAAGTTAAAATAATTTTGTAACAATTTTCTGAAAATAATATGTTATAATCAATTTGTAATATCGCATAATCTCGAAATATGACAAAAGGGGAAATTAACATGACTAAAAAGAATATATTGGTATTCTTGGTGCTTACAATTATATTGACCGCAATAATTCCAACATATGCATATGGCTCGGAGAATTTAGAAAGCCAATACGCTGCTGAAAAAGCCATCAAGACATTGATTCACGACGGCTACGTAGCAGTGAGTAAGGTTCTGTCCGCATATGAAGGCCGCGACTTGGTAATATCCACAGAAACAACGATTGAAAACAAAACTGTCAACAATGTTCACATAACAAAAGCCGCAGGCAATAAAGGCATAACTCTGCGAAACGTGACAATAAAGGGTGAGCTTTTAATAGACGGCAGCGGTCAGAATTCAATAATACTCGAAGACACAAAAATTAACCGTATAACCGCAAACAACACAAACAAAAAGGACGGCAAGGTAAGAATTGCTCTAGTGGGGAACACGGCAATTGAATCCGCTTTGTTAAAATCCGATGCGGTACTTGATGAGTCGTTGCTTACAGGCAGCGGGTTCAAGGAAATATCAATGGATATAAAATCCTCATTCCAGATTAAGGATGGCAAGACACTCAAGCTGTCTTCAAGCAATGAGGAAGCGGTCACAGTAAAATCCGACGGAACGATATACGCGGAAAGAGCGGGAAGGTCCACCATTTCAGCACCAAAGAGCGGCAAAAAAACAGCACTGTTTGAAGTGCGGGTAACAGACCCTTCGGAAAAAACAATAAAAATACTGTCAATAGGAAATTCTTTTTCACAGGATACAATGTTCTATATGCAGGACATAGCAAAATCTGCCGGAGTAAACATAGTTACAGGCAATCTGTACAACAGCGGATGCTCACTGAAAAAGCACTGGGAATATGCATCTGATAATAAAAAAGCATATACATATTATAAATGGACATCTGACGGCATGACCGAGGCAGAGGATAAGACAATGGCCGATGCAATTCTTGACGAGGATTGGGATTATATTACACTGCAGCAGTCATCGGCAGATTCCGGCATATATTCCACATTTCAACCCTATTTGAACAACCTGGCATCATATGTGAAAAGAACAGCTGTAAATCCAAAGGTCAAGCTGGCTCTCAACATGACATGGTCCTACTCATACAAAAGCATAAGCGAGCATTTTATCAATTACCACTACGACCAGAAGGATATGTACAATGCCATTGTGAAATCATACATACAGGCTTCCGATGATTCGGGAATAGATATGGTAATACCCTGCGGCACAGCAATACAAAATGCACGAACCAACAAGCTGCTTAAAGCGATTGGAATGGACCTCACCAGCGACGGCAACCACCTTGATATAGGAATGGGCCGTTATATTGCAGGACTTACAATGTTCAAAACAATAATAGACAACGAAAATATACAGCGTGATTTATATGAGGATGTTAAATTCATACCATCCACTAAAACCAGCACGGAAGAGTTGGCGCGCCTCGCAAAAAAAGCCGTGTTAAAAGCTGTGGAAGAGCCATTTAAAATACAGGACATGA
>DOON01000290.1 GCA_003514865.1 Clostridiales bacterium | reverse complement strand
AACTTCTTTGGAATAACTAAAGATGATAAATTTGTAACTCCAAAATCATCATCCATACTTCCAAGCATTACAAGAATTTCATTGATGCAGGTTGCCAAGGATTATCTGGGAATGGAAGCTCTTGAAACAGATGTTTACATAGATCGGTTAGATGAATTAAAGGAAGCCGGAGCATGCGGAACAGCAGCTGTTATCACTCCTATAGGAGGAATAGAGCACAAAGGCAAATTCCATGTATTCCACAGCGAAACTGAAGTGGGACCTGTTACAAAAAAACTGTATGATACACTGTATGGAATCCAGATGGGAGACGAAGAAGCCCCTGAAGGATGGATATACAAGGTTATATAAAAATAAGAGATAGACGGGCACAACGCAAGTTGTGCCTTTTGTATGCCCTAACCCCATTTCTTCGACCGGTAGGGAGAAAAAAATGGCGGTAGGTCAACCGCAACGATTATGACTCGACCCAATTTCTTCGACCGACAGGGAGAAAGAAATTGTAGGTGAGTCAAACGCGATGAGTTCCAGATTTGCATGAGCGAGAGCGAGTAGCAAATCTGTGAACGAAACTGCGCTCCCAAAGTATGCGACCGGAGGGAGCGGATACTTTGGTAAGCGAGGCTGTGATATGCTTATTATGGGCTGTTTTTGAAATTGAATGTTAATCTGTATGAAAAGTAAAATAATTAATTGTTGATATGGAATTAAAGTTATGATATCATTGTTTCAATTTTTAAACTGACAGGTGTAGAAGACTGTTAATAAACTTTCATGGGAGATGATAAAATGCGCGGGAATAAATTAGTTGTTGTAGGAGTGGGTCATGTTGGCTCATATGTTTTGGCAGATGCAATGAAGACCGGATTGTTTGCTGAGATTGGTTTGATTGATATTTTGGAAAATGTTGCGTTTGGGGAAGCCCTTGATCAGGCTCAGGCTACGGCGCTTACATATATGAACAATGTGAGTGTTAAAAGCGGAGGATATGAACAGTGTGCCGATGCGGATGTAATAATTGTTGCCGCAGGACCCAGTGTTATACCGGATCCAAACGATCCAAAGGGAGAGCCTAACCGCACATTGCTTACAAGCATAAATTGCGAGGTAATTCGTGAGGTTATGGCAGGAATTACGAAGTATACTACTGAGGCAATAGTAATTCTTATTACAAATCCGTTGGATACGATGGTGTATATTGCTGAAAACGAGTTCGGATATCCGGCAGGACGAGTGTTTGGAACAGGGACAATGCTTGATTCAGCACGCTTACGCAAAATAGTGGCAGATGCATGCGATATTGACCCTAAATCTGTTACGGGATACATGATGGGAGAGCATGGTATCACGGCATTCCCTGTGTTGAGTCACATGAATGTTGCGGGCATACCATATGATAAACTGGGACAATATTTTGAAAATACAGAAGAAATCAGAGACCCTGAAAATGTTAAGAAGCTTGTTGTAAGTGCGGCATATAGCGTTCTCAACGGCAAGGGATGGACTAATGCGGGTGTTTCTCAGGCAGCTATTACCATGGCAAAAGCTGTGCTGCTGGACGAAAGAAGCGTTTATCCCGCTTGTACCACATTGAGAGGACAGTATGGCCATGACGGTGATGTGGCACTGAGTATGCCTTGCATTATCGGACGTGAGGGTATATTGAAGCAGCTTCCTGTGGAATTAAATGAATGGGAAAAACAGAAGCTTCAGGAAACAATCGCATACATACAGTCCACAATGAAGGATGCGAAAACCGGTCCGGAATTCCTTTCATAGTGGAGAAGGAGGCAAAGTGACATTACAGCAATTAAGATATGCTATTACAATAGCTGACTGCAATTCAATGAACAAGGCTGCCCAGGCATTATTTATTTCGCAGCCCAGCTTATCTGCGGCGATCAGAGACCTGGAGAGTGAAATCGGCATCACCATATATAAAAGGACTAACCGTGGAATTACTATAACACCGGAGGGTGAGGAGTTCCTTGGCTATGCCAGACAGGTGGCGGAGCAGTATGAGCTCATTAACCAGAAGTATGTTCATAAAAACAACGTGAAGAAAAAATTCAGCGTTTCAACACAGCATTATTCATTTGCCGTTAAAGCATTTGTTGAAACAGTGAAGCAGTTCGGCATGGATGAATTTGAATTTGCGGTACATGAAACCAAGACATACGAAGTAATAGAAAATGTAAAGAATTTTAAGAGTGAGCTTGGAATTTTATATTTGAATGATTTTAACAGGAAGGTAATCACAAAGCTGTTGAGGGAAAACAACCTTGAGTTTACAGAGCTGTTTGATTGCAAAACATATGTATATTTGTGGAAGAGTAATCCCCTAGCGGAAAAAAGCATTATAACAATGGAGGATTTGCAGGACTATCCCTGCCTGTCATTTGACCAGGGAATGAATAATTCATTTTATTTTGCAGAGGAAGTGCTGAGCACAAATGTATACAAAAAAATCATCAAGGGAAACGATAGAGCCACAATGCTTAACCTTATGGTGGGACTTAATGGGTACACGCTGTGCTCCGGCATTATATGCGAAGAGTTGAATGGTGACGATTATAAGGCGATCCCCCTTGATTCTGACGAAATAATGAGCATAGGGTACATTTCGAGAAAAAACACTACACTCAGTCACATAGGCAAGAAGTATGTGGAGGAATTGATCAAGTTCAAGGAAAATGTGCTATAGTTTTTTCCTATAGCGCGCTGTCAATTTTACGTATTAACACTGGTCCTCAAAAGTATGTATAATACATAATATAGCAAGGCACCAAATAAAAAGATTATGAACATGATAAAAATGGAAGGGAGAAATAAGATGCGTAGNNAGCTGATACTTTGGTGAACTCGATTGTGAATGCTTAAATTACGGGAAAAGGAGGGAAAATAATTGATATTATTTGAGAATGTAAGCAAGACCTTTCAGGCAAACGGCAAGTATGTTGAAGCTGTAAAAGATGTGAATTTGAGTCTGGAGGAAGGTAAGATACATGGAATTATAGGGTTTTCGGGTGCGGGAAAATCAACGCTGGTAAGATGCATAAATCTTCTGGAAAGACCTACAGCGGGAAAAGTGGTTTTAGGTGACGTGGAAATCACGGCGCTCACTGAGAAGGAGCTTAGAGAAGAAAGAAAGAAAATAGGGATGATTTTTCAGCAATTTAATTTGTTCGCATCCAGGACAGTGTTTCAAAATATCGCATATCCGTTAAAGAATAGCGGAATGAGCAAGAGGGAAATAGAGGATAAGGTCAATTATCTGCTTGAGTTGGTAGAACTTAAGGAAAAGTCAAATGTTTATCCGTCACAGCTCAGCGGGGGCCAGAAGCAGAGGGTTGCAATCGCACGAGCTCTGGCTAATGACCCGAAGATACTGCTAAGTGATGAATCAACAAGTGCTCTGGACCCTCAGACGACAAAATCAATATTGAAGCTACTGAAGCAGCTGAATGATAAGCTTGGAATTACTATTGTTGTCATAACCCACGAAATGCAGGTTGTCAAGGAAATTTGCGACAATGTGGTCGTTATGGAAAATGGCAGGGTTGTTGAACAGGGAGATGTATTTCATATATTTGCAAATCCTGTTGAGAGAATAACAAGAGATTTTGTTGACAGCACATCCAATTTATCTAAAATACATGAGCTGATTAGTGAAAAGGCAGAAATGATACAGCTTAAGGAAGGAGAGTGCATATTAAAGTTCACATATCTGGAGCGTGATGCATCGGAGGCTCTGGTATCACATATTTCAAGAAGCTTTGATCTGGATGTCAATATAATATTCGGAAATATCGAGCTTATCGGAGACCATCCCATTGGAGGGCTTGTATCCATAGTAAGTGGTAAGGAAAGCAGTATAACCGATGCAATTAAATATCTGAGAGGAAAGAATGTAGGAGTGGAGGTGATTTTAGATGCAAGAGTTTCTAAGTAGTATTTTTCCAAATGTATTTTCAAAGCTTCCTGTTTTCTTTGAAAGTATTTTAGAAACATTTGTGATGTTAGGATGGTCAGGTTCAATCTCATTTGCTATAGGGATTATTTTAGGAATAATACTTACGGTTACAAAAAAGGGCGGAATTATTCAAAATACAGCAGTCTTCCAAATACTTGACAAGATTATAAATTTTTTCAGGTCCATACCCTTCATCATATTGCTCGCAGGAGTAATGCCGCTAACAAGGCTTGTTTCGGGAACTGCAATAGGTGTTAAGGGTGCCATATTACCTCTTGTGTTTGGTACAGTACCTTTCTTTGCAAGGCAGATAGAAACAGCACTGGCAGAAATGGATTCGGGGTTAATAGAGGCGGCTCAGTCAATGGGCTCAGGACCGCTGGAAATTATATTCCGAGTGTACCTGAGAGAGTGCATTCCCGGTATTGTAAGAGGAACAACCATTACCGCAATCAGCCTCATAGGACTTACGGCAATGGCAGGGGCAGTTGGTGGAGGCGGGCTTGGAGACTTTGGCATACGCTTTGGCTATCAGAGGAATCAAATTGATGTCACCTATGCTTCGGTTATAGTATTAGTTGCTTTAGTAAGCATAATACAGATGATTGGAAGTACCATAGTCAGAAAAAACAGTCATTGATATTTAAAAAAATAAAAAATAATTATTAAAATTAAGGAGAACAATTATGAAAGCAAAAAAAATAATAACAGTTTTAACAGCAGTAGTGTTATTAGCATCATTTACAGCATGCTCAAAATCGGGGGATGCTGAGAAAAAAGATACGAAAACTGTAAAGGTTGGAGTTGTAGGAGAATCCAATGAAATGTGGGAACCGGTAATCGAGAAACTGGCTAAAGAAGGAATTAATATTGAGCTGGTGAGCTTCACGGATTACGGAACACCAAATAAGGCATTAAACAACGGAGATACTGACCTGAATGCGTTCCAGCACCATGCATATCTTAACGGTGAAATTAAGAATAACGGATATGAAATTCAGGCAATAGGCGATACATTTATTTCAGCTATGAACATTTATTCAAATAAGGTGAAAAGTGTTGGTGAAATCGGTGAAAAAGCAAAAATTGCAGTGCCTAATGACGCAACCAATGAAGGAAGAGCACTTAAAATTGTTGAAGCCGCCGGTCTTATTGAACTGAGCAAGGAATCAGGAGACAGCCCTGAATTATCGGATATAGTTTCAAATCCGCTGAACCTTGAATTTGTTGAGGTTGATGCAGGAAATGTTTATGCGGTGCTTCCGGACGTTACCGCAGCTGTTATAAATTGCAACTATGCATTGGACAACGGCTTAAATCCGGGGGAAGACTCAATATTCCAGGATGATGTGAGCTACTATGAGGGAAAAAGCTATGTAAATCTTATAGCCGCAAGAACAAAGGATGCAGATAATGAAATTTTCAAAAAAATCGTGGCAGAATATCAATCTGAAGCTGTGGAAGAAATATACAATACTACCTTCAAGGGTGCATATAAGCCGGCTTGGAAATAACAGATAAAATAAGGAGCTGCAATGAGAGAATTAAGTATACGTACTGCGGGTTTCACGGATTCTGTAATCCGCAGAATGACAAGAATTTCAAATGCACATGGTGCGGTTAATTTATCGCAGGGATTTCCGGATTTTGACCCTCCGGCAGAAATTACAAACAGACTGGCTCAGGTGGCTTTAGAAGGACCTCATCAATATGCCACAACATGGGGAGCTCAGAATTTCAGAGAGGCTCTGGNNACTTCTCGGGAGTAAAAGTTGACCCGGACAAAGAAATTGTGGTTACATGCGGAAGCACGGAAGCAATGATGGCTGTGATGATGTCAATAACAAACCCGGGAGACAAGGTTGCAATATTCTCACCTTTTTATGAGAACTATGGTGCTGATGCTATACTTTCTGGGGCAGAGCCCATTTATATACCTCTTAATCCCCCAAAATTTGATTTCGATGCCGATTTGCTGGAGGATGCCTTCAAGCAAGGAGCTAAGGCGTTGATTCTGTGTAATCCGTCAAATCCGTGCGGGAAAGTATTTACAGTGGATGAGCTTAAAATAATAGCTGATTTGGCAATAAAATATGATGCATATGTTATAACCGATGAGGTATACGAACATATAATCTACGCGCCCAACAAACATGTTTATTTATCCTCTCTGCCTGGAATGAAGGAAAGAACAATAATATGCAATTCATTGTCAAAGACATACTCCATTACCGGGTGGCGTCTGGGTTATGTAATTGCCGACGAAAGAATATCAGACAGAGTAAAAAAGGTTCACGACTTTTTAACTGTGGGAGCACCTGCGCCGCTTATGGAGGCCGTGGTTGTGGGGCTGAATTTCAAGGACGAATACTATTTGGAGCTTCAGAACCACTACACTCATATGAAAAATTTATTTACAAACGGATTGAAGCAAATCGGACTGAAGTACAGCGAACCTCAGGGTGCCTACTTCGTTATGGTGGATATAAGTGAATTTAACTGCAATGACGACCTTAAGTTCTGTGAATGGCTTGCAAAGGAAGTGAAGGTTGGGGCCGTTCCGGGTTCAAGCTTTTTCAAGGAAGATGTAAACCAATACATACGATTCCATTTTGCTAAAAAAGATGAAACATTAAACATGGCGCTGGACAGATTATCAGAAATATACAACAAGGTGAAGACAACTGCTGAATTCAGGGTTTAAACCAAGGACAAACTAAAAGGTTTGTGCAAATTGTGTCAAAATAATTCTTGTAATATTTTTTGAATTATTATATACTCTATAGTAAGAAAATGATTTCACAACAGGTGATAATATGAATGAAACTGTTTATATAATCGGTGAATCCAGGACACATATGGATAATGCCATAACAGTAATATACAATTCATTTTATATTGCATTTGAAATAGATATCGAAACGGATATAATCCTTGATATTGGGTGTACACACACGATTATCATAACAGAGAACTTTATGAAGAAAATTTTCGTCGGGAAAAAATTCACCGACAGCGATGTTCTGGAACGCGAAGTAATAAGACGGTATCATGGTACATCTCAAAAGGCAATAATAGTATCATATAAGGATGCCTTCAAGAAATACATAGCGGTAAAGGAAAAATACTATAGGTAGCTGCTTTGTTTATATGATGTAGCACAACTATATCGGAGTAAATGAAACCCAGCAAGAACAAGTATATTGTTTTTGTTGGGTTTTTTTATATTTATTAATGTCACTGTGGATAATATCGCAGGATGACAAGTATTATATTAATGATTGGAGTGATTATGTGTTAAATGAAAAAATCTTGGACATGAAGGATGAAATAATAAACAGCGTCCGGGAATGCGTTATGATTAAGAGCGTTGAGGAAGAGGAAATTGAAGGAATGCCCTTCGGAGAGGGTGTGCATAAATGCCTCGAATACTGCCTGAAGCTTTCAGAGTCTATGGGATTCAAGACTGTAAATTTAGACAACATGATAGGCTACGGAGAATATGGCGAAGGGGATGAAATGGTGGCGGTGCTGGGACATATGGATGTTGTTCCGGAAGGAGACGGATGGACATACCCGCCATACGGAGCAGGAATCCACAACGGAAAGATTTACGGAAGAGGTACCACCGATGACAAGGGTCCTACGATCGGAGCAATGTATGCATTGAAGGCAATAAAGGATATGAGTACTCCCTTGAAGCGAAGAGTGAGAATCTTTTTCGGGCTTAATGAGGAAACGGGAAGCAAGTGTGTAAAGCACTATGTAGACAAAGGCGGGGAAATGCCTGTGGCGGGGTTTACTCCCGATGCTGAGTATCCTATCATCAACGGTGAAAAGGGAATAGTGACATGCAAGTACGTGAGAGAATTGAATCAATCAGGTGATATAAAGCTGAAATACATAAATGGCGGAATAGCTGCAAACGTAGTCCCTGATTTTGCCGAAGCGGAAATCGCGCTGCCTGAGAATAAGTCAGAGGAAGTGCGCATGCTGGCCGAAAAATACCCTGAAATAAAAATTGAAGAAAGTGAAGGCGCAGGAGCAATTCTTATAAGATGCTATGGTGTTCCTGCTCATGGCAGCACGCCCGAATTGGGAAAAAATGCGGCGTCACACCTGATGTTATTTTTATCGGAATTAAATTTTGAAGGCGATATCAAAGAATTCCTTGAATTTTTCAGCAGTTATATGGGAGATGACATGAATGGAGAAAAATTGGGGATATTCATGGAGGATGACATATCAGGCAAGTTTATATTTAATTTAGGCAAGGTATATGGCGATGAAAATGAAATGAATATGGAAATCAACATGAGATATCCGGTGACGAAATCCTTCGAAGACTTCATAGACACATTTCAGGAAAAAATGAAGGAAGGTAAAATGGAGGAAGTATATCTCAGGCATAAAAAGAGCCTGTATGTATCTCCGGACACGGAATTTATAAAAAAGCTGCAAAAGGTTTATTTNNCATACGCCAAGGCCATGGACAATGTGGTTGCATTTGGACCCATATTCAAGGGACAGCCAATGGTCGAACACAAGCCTGATGAATATATAGAAATTGATGCATTGATTAAGAATGTGCAGGTTATGGCAGCAGCAATTAAAGAGCTGGCAAATTAGAAATAGATGGAGGATAATATGAAAATTACGGACATAAAAATAGGTGAAATTTCGGTGCCGTTAAAAACGCCCTTTAAAACTGCTTTAAGAACAGTTAACAGCGTGGAAGACATTATTGTTGAAATACACACGGACACTGGGAATGTGGGGTACGGAGAGGCGCCGCCCACAGGTGTTATCACAGGTGATACAAAAGGCGCAATAATCGGAGCGCTGAAGGACCACATAATTAAAAATATAGCGGGCATGGATGTGGAAAATTTCGAAGAAATAATGCTCAGGCTCGATAAATGCATTATAGGAAACAACAGTGCAAAGGCGGCTGTTGACATAGCGCTGTATGATTTGTATGGACAGATGTACAATGCTCCTCTGTATAAGCTGCTGGGAGGGAACAGAAAGGAAATAATAACTGATATAACAATAAGCGTAAATGATCCAGAAGAGATGGTGAGAGACAGCCTCGACGCCATAAGCAGAGGCTTCAGGACATTGAAAATAAAGGTTGGAAAAGATGCATCAAAGGATATTGAACGCATGAAGGCAATCAGAGGTGCCGTAGGATACAATGTGGACCTGAGAATTGATGCAAATCAGGGATGGAAGCCTAAGGAAGCGGTAAAATCTCTGCGTAAGATGGAGGATGAAGGGNNCTGGAGCAGCCCGTTGCGGCTCATGACATTGAAGGTCTTAAATATGTTACGGACAATGTATCAATTCCCGTGCTGGCGGATGAATCGGTGTTTTCACCGGAGGATGCCCTGACGATTATGCAGAAAAGAGCTGCGGATTTCGTCAATATTAAATTGATGAAGACAGGCGGTCTTCACAATGCTCTTAAAATTTGCTCCGTTGCGGAAATATACGGTGTGGAATGCATGATAGGATGCATGCTTGAGGCGAAGGTGAGTG
>DOON01000081.1 GCA_003514865.1 Clostridiales bacterium | reverse complement strand
CATATTTTCTTATTCCCTTTATATCCTTGATGGTTCCTACGGTATAAAGCGTTATTCCCGCTTCTCCCACAATACTTCTGCCCGGCTCTATAACTACTTCCGGTCTTGTTATTTTTAATTCCCTGGAGAATTCCTCTATTCTTTCCATCATTGGATCAAGGAAGTATGAATATGGCTTTTTGTCATCGGCATCTGTGTATCTGATTCCAAAGCCTCCGCCTATATTTAATTCAGGTGTTACATAGTTATATCTGTCTTTTGTATCTTTTATAAGCTTCAATGCCGTTTCCAGAGCCTTTAGGTGAGATTCATTGTTGTGAAGCTGAGAACCAACATGAAAATGGAATCCCATAAAATTCACATACTCCGAATTCACGGCCTGCTCAACANNTCTATGGCAAGCTCCAGCTCTTCAACAGACTTGTTATTTCCGTTTAACTCAATTTTTTCTGCTGGAAAACCAGCCTTGATTGCCGTGTACAATTCACCGCCGGACACCACATCCATGCACAGTCCTTCTCTTTCGATAATTTTGCACATGGAGAGAGTGAGGAATGCCTTGGCTGCATAGGCCGCTCTCGTTCTTTCATACTTACTTAAAAGTGTTTCTCTGATTTCCCTGCATCTTTCCACTATGACAGTCTCGCTCATAACATACAGCGGCGTTCCGTACTTTTCCGCCAATTCAATGGTATTGCATCCGTCAAAATAAAGTGTGTTATTCTTGATTTCTATTGTCATATGCCACTCTCATTTTCTATATTTTTTGTTATTATATTATAAATCATCAGAAACCACAATCATGTTCACAAATTTATCTGCTGAACTTAATCATCTTTGCTTCTGTATCCATGGTACAGTCAGCGCCCAGTGGTATGGTGGACATTGGAGAACAATGCCCGGACTTAATGTTGTACATTACAGGCTTCTTATAGTCTGAAAGCACATCTTTGAGCATTTCAACATAAGTGTAGCTGCTATCCTTTAAATTAATGCAGTCGTTGAAATCACCAAAAATTATTCCGGCAGCATCATCAAGCTTATTCGAATACTTAAGCTGGTACATCATTCTGTCAAGTCTCGTTACATTTTCGCCTATTTCCTCTATGAACAATATCTTACCCTTTGTATCAACCTCATATGGAGTACCTATCATTGATGTAAGCAGAGACAGATTTCCCCCGGTTATTACGCCTTTTGCCCTTCCGGCAACCATAACCCGAAAATCCTCTCCCTCAGGATTTTCCAAAATCAGTTCATCCTCCATATTTATTGCCCTTTCAAAGCTTCTCCTCGTAAAATCGTCATAGCTGCTCAGCATATTTGATTTCACCATAGGACCATGGAATGTTACAAACCCGCATTTTTGATTAAAGTTAACATTTAAATTTGTAACATCGCTGTAGCCAACAAATATTTTCGAATTATTTCTAATCATTTCAAAATCTAATTTGTCCATGACGTGAGAGCTTGTATCCCCGCCTCTTATGCACCATATGGCCTTAACCTGCTTGTCGGCAAACATTCCATTTATATCGTCAGCTCTAACCTTTCCTGTACCCGCCGAATATCCGTGAATAGATTCATATGTGCTCTTGCCCATTTTTACATTGTATCCCATATCTTCCACAAGTCTTTTGCAGGCGTCCGCCTCTTCCTTCGTTACATCTGAAGACGGAGCAATAATTGCAACGGTACTGCCTTTTTTTAATTTTTCCGGAAAAATCATACTACACTCCTTAGATTTCATCTTTAATTTATTAAAGCAATTATCATACCAATATTATATATTTCCCAAATTATTTGCTTAACTTTTTTAACCTGTTGAATTTTCAACATTCATCCGCACAATTGCATCCATGTGCAACATAATATGCAAAGATAAGCTATAATTTTTTCCTGAAATGCGAACTTTTCTTTAGTATATGACAAAAAGCTTCTGTCTTCTCCGCTTTTTTCCAACACAATATCCAAATTCCTGAATCAAGGAATTTAGTCCTTAATTCAGGAATTGATGGGCTGTAAATTTAATTTTGTCTCACTTATTTTCAACCGGCTCATTGCCGCCTTTTTTTCTGTTTCCGGATTTTAATTGTAATTTAATCTATATTTTCTTTAATTCAATCAGCTCATATTTCGCCTTGAATTCTTCTCTTCTTATTTCCCTGTCCTCATACTCGCATTCTCCGACCTGGTTGTCATATGGATCATGTCTGAAATATAGCTTCTTTGGCTCAAATTCATGCTGAAATTCTGAATTTGCAACCATTCTGAACGGATCAAGATTTCCGAAGTAGAAATTCCATTTGTCTGTGTTTCCGCTTGCATATGCCGAGCCTCCAAAGGACAAATCCGCAAAAAGCCATCCGTATGGTTCAATATAAAATTGTGCCCAGTCGTGTGGACCCACATGATAAGGTGTTGCCGCCAGCCCTGACTGCCATTTTGCAGGTATGCCGGCATATCTGCACAGAGTTATGAACAGCAGTGACTGCACTCCACAGTCGCCCTTCAAATTAAGCGCACAATATTCAGGAATATTTGTAATTGTTGAATATGCTCTCATGTATGAATATTTAATATTCTGAGTTATGTAATCATATATTTTTCTTGCCTTAATCAATGGGTTTGTCTCATTTCCAATTATCTCTTCCGCAAGCTCTTTTATATACGGAGTAAATATAATGTGTGGTTCAAATTCCTCCGTATGAAATGAAGGCTGCTTATCAGATACCTTCGAGGGCTCCGGATAATTGTATTTCAGGCTGCTGATGTATGAATATTCTACCGAAAATTCCTGGTTTTCATCTGCTGTAGCTTCAAAATATGCCGACCTGCTAGGATGTTCCGCGTCTGATATATACTTTGCTTCAGGGATTGTGCTGATTATTTTAATTTCAGACTGCTGACAATTGGCCGGAATAGGCAGATGCACCCTTATTTTTTCACCGGGTCTCACCGCATTTTCCTTTAATTTCAAGGAAGCCTTCAGGTGCATGAAGTAGGATGCTCCTCCTTCAGCCTTTGTATTCTTGATGTTTTCAATTAAAAAGTTCCTATTTTCGTCTTCAGGCTCTTTATCTTTCAGTCTTGCGGCAAGATCCTCTCTTGTTTTCATCAACGATCCGTAGAAACTGTCATTGAAATGAACCTCTCCGTCAACCAATATCCAATCCGCCTGGCTGTCCTCCTGAAGTTCCATAAGCTCTTCTCGCGTAAAGCCTTCCACATTGTCCTGCATTCTTTTCAATGCCTGCTCAAATGTATATGGATATTCACTCTTCATTGTTTTTAATATTTCCTTCTCAAGGATAAGTCTTTTTCTCATGGAATTGGGTATTTGCTTTTCAAGGCGCAAATCTATAAGTCTCTGCGCTCCCTCAAAATCTCCGCCACACTTNNTAAATCATTTAACATTATTTCCCCTCCTATTCCGGGCCACGGCCGTATTATAATTATAAAAGCCTCAAACCTGCGGTTTGAAGCATTTTTTCAATTTGACAGTAAAAGGTTATTCTTCATCTCTGACTCTTTTAATCTTAGCGCCGAGATTCATAAATTTGTTTTCGATATGCTCATATCCTCTGTCTATATGCTGTATGTCCGTTACTTCTGTAAGTCCGTCCGCCACAAGTCCTGCAATTATAAGTGCGGCTCCTGCTCTTAAATCGGTAGCTTGTACCACCGTTCCCTTTAACTGGGGATTTCCTGTAATCTTTGCCTGCTTCTTTGTAAATTCGATGTTCGCACCCATCTTTTTGATTTCATTCACATACTTGAAACGGTCCTCGGATACCCCTTCCACCACCATGCTGTCCCCGTCGAGAGATGAAAGAAGTACTGTCATCGGCTGCTGCAAGTCTGTGGGAAACCCGGGATACGGAAGTGTCTGTATATTCACCGGTGTCAGTTCATGCTCATAAAAAACCCTAATAGAATCACCGTATTCTTCAATCCCCATTCCCATTTCCTTAAGTTTGGCCGTAACAGGCTCAAGATGCTTCGGAATTATATCGTCAATTATTATATCTCCCTTTGTCGCGGCTGCGGCAATCATGTATGTTCCTGCCTCTATCTGATCAGGAATAACTCTGTAGGTGCAGCCCATAAGCTCAGCTACCCCGTNNGTTCCCGCACCTTTTATATCCGCGCCCATTGAGTTTAGAAAATTGGCCGTATCAACAATATGAGGTTCCTTTGCGGCATTTTCAATTATAGTCCTGCCTTCGGCATACACTGCTGCAAGCATTATATTAATTGTGGCTCCAACACTGACCACGTCAAGATATATCTTTGTTCCTATCAGTCTGTCTGCATGAACACGCACACGTCCCTCTGAAGTTATGTCCACAGTTGCGCCCAATGCCTCGAACCCCTTGATATGCTGGTCTATGGGTCTGTCGCCTATATCGCATCCTCCCGGAAGCAATGAGGACGAATCTTTGAACCTCCCCAGTCCTGCTCCAAGCAGGTAATAGGATGCCCTCATCTTTTTTGATAATCCGTTTTTCAAGTAGCATTCCTTAACATTTGCCGCATCTATAGAAATAGAAGTATCATCGAGGTATTTTGTTTCAGCTCCCAATTCTGTCAGTATATCCATAAAAACATTTACGTCTTCAATTTTCGGCACATTCTCAATAATACACTTTCCGGGACAGAGCAGTGTCGCCGGTATTATTGCAACTGCGGCATTTTTAAATCCCCCGATATTTACCTTCCCTTTTAATTTACTTCCCCCTTCTATAACAAACTTAGACATAAATAATTCCTCAATTCTGATTTTTTTATATATAAATTTAGTAGTATCAATAATATAAACAACATTAGTAAAAACATTTTCATCATATAATATATATTAAAATTCAAATATTTTCAATATAAATAAATATTAATCAATGTCATATGTGTTTTTAATAGACAGATGTTTTTGCGTTCCGTCACTAAAAATAACTTTCCACACAGGGTATGAATTTATTCCTGATATGACCTTCCAATTCTCATCTTCAACACTATAATATGTCATCTTCACATCAGTAATTTCCTTGCTTTCCATATCATTAAATGATAAAAGCCTGGGAAGTGCTTCCGCGGCGGAAAATGGCCTTATTCTTTCAGCAGTTTCTTTTACGTAGACAATATTTTGCATTTCAAATTTATATATTCCTTCCGCATCAAAGTAAAAATGAATATATGAATTATCCACGCTGAAATTATTGTAATTTTTAGAATAAGCGACTAATAACTGTCCGTCTTTCACACGCCTGTATGTTTCGGAATATCCTTCCATATCTATTGCCTTATCAGAATCAAATGTACTTATTTTTTCTGCCGCACCTTCTTCATTCGGCTGTCCTTCAATTTTTTCCCTCACGGTGTAATGAAGCTTTTTGCCATCCAGTATCTCGAGGATTTCTCCATTTTCGTTGCTGTACCGCGTTACATCCTGCACAGGCTCAATTCCTGGTCCAAGAAAACGGCTGAGCAGCTTCTCATTCACATCAACTATTTCATATTCCGTGCTCAGTATAGGGAGAAGATACGTCTCTTCCGGCAATTTACAGTTAATTGTAATACCTTTTTCCTTTAAGACATTCTCCAGGTTCCCCATAAACTGTTCATCTGCATTCACATTGAAATTCTCCGAAAAAACATTGTTGTACGAAGAGCTGAACAAAAATATATTCAAAATTATAAACGCTGAAATTAATATTGTAGCTGCTTTATTCCAATCCATATTCACTCACATTCCATTCTTACTGCCATTCTTCTATAAGCGCTCCTGTTGTGGCATTAAATATATATGTTTTATCTCCTGCCTCTACCACCCACACAACTCTCAAAACCTGTTCTCTTGAAATTCTTGAAAGGTCAAAATACCCCAGATATATGTTGCTTATATCTTTTATCATTTCTTTTTTCAGAGGCTTCAGCTCCGGAGCGCTGCCATCAACCTCATCTGATTCCGCATACAGATTTCCCATGATGACATCAAATGCAGAAAGAACCTGAATTTCGCTCATTCTTCCTCTTTGTGATTCATCTATTTTTCTTATGAATCTCCTGTAGGAAACAACGCTGTCACCTATTACATCAATCTGCAGAGCAGAATTTTCTCTTACCTTGCTGAAAAGTATGGGACGTTCCTGAATCTTGTATGAAAATGTGTATCTGAAGCCATCATTTCCGTCATATTCAATATTCTCCACATCACTCAGATAAAGTCCCTCCGGAAAATCAGGAAATTTACCTATAAAATCAATTGCCCTCACAAGACTCGAATATACATCCGATGAACCCTTAAGCTCAGTTGATGTATCATAAAAATCCAACAGTCCCTCAGAGCTTATTTTAAGTATTTTCTTATTTCTGTATACATAGATGGTATTGCCGTTTACCTCAACCGATTTTCTCACATAGTCATAGCTGTTTCTAAAATAATCCTTTGCTATTTTGTCTGTGGCTTCAGCATCAAAGACATTGAGCTCAGACTGAACAATAACTGGATACAGCGCGGTGTTTTCCAGAGGAACAGGTGCTTGTATTGTTTCCTCGCCTATCTTCTGGTTGAACACATATGCAGATTCATCGGCTAAATTCATGGCCTTCACCTTTCCAATGATTTCCCCGGTATCTATTCCTTTACTTTCTATTTTTACGGTGTTTTCACCGTTATAAATATATATTGACCTTGGGTTTTCCAAATCAATAATTACGTTTTTTATGCCCTTGACCGTATTATTTATTTCTTTATTTTCAATTTTAAAATTTCCTGTAAATATTTCCACGGGAATATCCGTATTGAAATCAAATTTCAGATATTGTGACGGAAATGCCGCTGATTCGTTTATGCTGTTTTTATCAAAGCTTTTAAATGCATCATTCATGGCAGCGACCGCCATTCCCCACATGTCCTGCTCATCGGAATATGTGATGGTATAGTACTCATTGTACTTAATTACACTCTTAACGGGTCTTATAACATTCAATATTTCAGATTCAACCTGGCCGTTGGGTATGTAGCCTTCATCAGCCTCCGTATTTCTCTTAAATAAGTCAGGAAGTTTCAGCCACACGCTGCTGCTTAAATAGACACAGACCAGGACCATTGAAATCAATATGATATTTTTGATTTTTACCTGCTTCATGAATACCTCTTAATTAAATTGTGGAATAATAATCACAATTTCCGTTCCTTTATTTAACTCGCTGTTTAAAGTTAACGTGCTGTTGTGGGCCTCCGCAATCTGCTTGGCAATCGAAAGACCAAGCCCCGTGCCGCCCATCTCCCTGGTTCTGGCTTTATCAACACGGTAAAATCTCTCGAATACCCTCGCCTCGTCTTCCTTCGGAATTCCTATTCCATCATCCCTTATACCTATAGCTATGCTCTTATTCTCTATATGTGCATTTATCCATACATTTCCGCCGCCAGGCGTGTACTTGATTGCATTTCCCGCAATATTCAAAATTATTTGCTCAAACCCGNNAGGGCTCCGTCCAGCAGTGTTTCTGCATAGCTCTTGATTGTTGTGATTGGTGTTTTCAATTCATGGGAAACATTGGCTACAAATTCTTTCTGCAGCTTGTCAATCTTATATTGCTCGGTGACGTTTTTAAAAACAATAATAACGCCCCCCACCTCATTTTTATTATTCATGAACGGCGCGTAATCAACGTAATAAGTTTCTCTGTCCTGCTCCAGAATTTCGGTGCCATGATAATTTTTCGATTTTAAATTTGCAAGAACCATATTATCCTTAATTTTCATAACCACATCGTCATATTCTTCCTCTTCATCTGCAAGAGAAAGCAGCTTTTTAGCAACAGGATTTGCATGAATTATGTTTCCGTTTATATCCACGGTCAGCACTCCGTCCGCCATGTATTTAAACGTAGTCTCCATCTTGCTCTTTTCCTGCTGCAGATTTGACATGGATTTCTTAAGTTCATCAATAAGAAAATTAAAGGTAGTTCCAAGCTGTCCTATTTCGTCATTGGACTTAACACTTACCTTCTGGTCGAAATCACCCTTGGACATTTGCCTTGCCTTTACAGTAAGTTCCTTAATTGGCCCCGTTATGCTGGATGAAAGAATCATCCCTAAAAAAATAGTGACCGTAAGTGCAATTATGGTGGCGCGGGTCAAAATATCCCTCGACTGGTTTACGGTATCGTAAATATACTCGATATTTGTGGAAAGGTAAATATATCCCTTTATATTTCCGTCTGTCTCCACCGGATATGACATATGGCAGAAAATAGGATTTTGCGAATCATCATACTGGTCAAGAGGAGTGATGTGTTCAGTGCTTCCGTCAAATGATTTTGTCAGAATATAATTGTTGATTTGTGCAATGTTAAATGCGCTTTGCCCTATTATTCCTTCAGAGCTTCCCGCAATAATGGTTTTTTGCTTGTCATTTAAAATAATATATAAATTTTCATTATAGCCTATCTGAGTGCTTTTTATATTTTCCTGAATTTCAGCTATATTTTCATCCCATGTTTTTGTTTTAAGAGCATTAGAGGTTTCTAGGATGAATCTAACCCTGTCCTCCATGCTCTTTTTGTTCATCTCAAGTTGTATATTCTCCAGCTGCGCAACTATAAAAATTCCCACTATTGACATAGCAAGAAATACAAGCAAGAAATAAATTAAAATAAATCTCCGACTGATACTTTTAAACATATTGACTCCCCGCAGGATGTTGTCCCTTCAATTATTTGCTTTTGAAATAATATCCTGTTCCTCTTTTTGTGATTATATATTTGTCTTCTTCCGTTTCGATTTTTTCTCTGAGCCTTCTAACTGTTACGTCAACAGTTCTCAGGTCCCCGAACTCATAACCCCACACCTCTTTCAAAAGATGCTCCCGGTTGAATACTCTGTCCGCATTTAAAAACAAATATTTCAAAAGGTCAAATTCCCTGTTGGTCAAATCAATTATTTGATTTTCCTTGCTCACCTCATAGGTGTTCATATCAATAGTCAAATTCCCTACATTTATTATTTTAGATTTTATTTCCTCATTTACATTGGAAAGCTTAACTCTTCTCAGGTTGGCCTTGACTCTGGCTATTAGCTCCTTGTTGCTGAAGGGCTTTGTAATATAGTCGTCAGCACCCAGCTCCAGGCCGGTTATTTTGTCATTTTCCTCTTCCTTTGCCGTGAGCATTATAACAGGCATTACATATTCCATCCTGAGTTCCTTCAATACCTCAAAGCCATTTTTCTTCGGAAGCATTATATCTAAAATTATCAGTTCCGGATTCATTCTATGGGCTGTCTTTATGGCCTCGTCTCCGTCATATGCAGTCTGTACTTCATATCCTTCTTTTTGGAGATTATATTTAATTATTTCCGCAATCGGTCTCTCATCGTCTACTACTAATATTTTTGGCATAGTAACCTCCATTCTATCTTTATAAATTATTATACCATGTTTTCTGAAAATAAACACCAACTTTAATTAAAAGCATAAATTAATTTAGGTAGGTGAATATTATGAAAAATCACATAAATTACAATAAATTATGTCCGGCAATAAAGGATCGGACTTATTCAAGCCATGACAGCATCATACCGGTCATCATNNTTCCTTATCACATAAATTAAGCTGCAATCTTCCCATTGTAAACGGATGCGCCTGTGAAATGAGCATAAATTCCATATTGGAGCTTACTGCTGACCCTGATGTGGAATTTATAAGCTACGATTCAAAGGTATTTGCAGTGATGGATGTGGCGAGAGAATCCGTGGGTGCGGATTTTGTTTTAAATACCGGCTATACAGGTAAGGACATCACGGTCGCCATTATAGACACGGGTATATCTCCCCACGCGGATCTCATATATCCAACAAGCAGAATAGTAGGCTTCAAGGATTTTGTAAACATGGAAACGCGAATGTATGACGAT
>DOON01000021.1 GCA_003514865.1 Clostridiales bacterium | reverse complement strand
CGAGGAAGAACAATACTCTCAGTACTTCTTGAATAACACGCATGATTTCCTCCGACTGTTTTTACTTATTATACAAGACTTTAGTGTATAAGTAAAGAAAACAAGTGTTATTCTAATTTGATTTGGCTGTGATTGCTTTAATAATTCGTCGCCAACAAATCCGGCGGGTTGTGAAAGAGGCTTCATATTTTCGAGCGCAGACATAATTGAAACAGCAGAACAGCATGAAGCATAATTGTGTTGCATATGCGGCAGCAATACTGCTATAATTCTTTCATTACATTTAATATTTAAAATGGAGAAGTTATGAAAAGTTATTTTAAAAAGACAATTCAGAATGTTGCCGTATTCTTGCTTGTTTTGATAGCGTTGAAAAATCTGCTCGCGGCTCTGCCGTTTAAATTTGCCGAAAGGTATCTGCACTTTTACATGAATATAGTGAATCCACATGCATTGCAGTTTCATCATGTTTTCTCATTCCTCATTGGGGCCATCATGCTTATTTTGGCTCATCAACTGTATAAAAGAGTGCGAATGGCATGGTTTATACAAATAGTAATGCTGAGCATAACCATAGTGTTTCAATTTGTGCGATATCACGTGTTCACATTGCCTGTTTTATCAATAGAAATATTTGTTCTGGCAGTGCTTGTATACTATCACAGGGATTTCAGCCGGAAGGCGGACAGGATAACGGTTNNATTGATTGGATTTTCTTTTCTTTTGGTGCTTTTGAATGCCAGCGTCGGAATATTTATTATGAAGGAGCACATACGGAATATACATGATATTTATGATGCTTTGAAGTATTCTGTCAAGCTGCTTGTTTTCATGGATACTGATTTTATAACTTTTTCCGGAAGAATAGGAATGCTCTATACTGATTCCCTTATTCTGATAAACTGGATTTGTATTGTTTCATCGGTGCTTTTGATTTTGAAGCCGATTGTTTATAATCCTGTTGCTACTAAGCATGACAAGGAAGTTGTGAGGCGGATTGTTTTGAATTCAGGTCAAAATCCCATGGCATATCTGTCTCTGGAAAATGACAAGAAATATCTTTTTGGTAAAAGCATAGAGGGTGTTTGCTCATACCAGGTTGTAAATAACGTATTCGTAATATGCGGAGATATGATATGTGCCGAACAGGACGGATTTATATTTTTGAACGAAATACTTGAATTTTGCCATGAAAATGCATATGAAACTTTATTTTTAAATATAACTGGGCGTTTTGTCGAGCTATATAAAATTGCAGGCTTCGGTGTAATTAAGTATGGAGAGGATGCATGCTTCAGGCTGTCTGAGTATAATCTTGCTGGAGGAAGTGTTGCCAAGGTTCGTGCGGCAATTAACCACGCAAACAAGGCAGGGATAACGGTAAATGAATACAAGCCGCTGAATGGAAGAGACAGCAATATTGAGCAGCAGATTACGGATATTTCAGAGGAGTGGCTGGAGCACAAAAATTCGGATGAGCTTGGGTTTATGATAGGCGGTGTGGGGCTTGACACCCCTTTGGATAGAAGATATTTTTACGCTTCTGATATAGATGGAAAAATGCTGGGCTTTGTTGTATTTCTACCATATCTTTCAGGCAAGGGATATCTTGCAGATGTTACGAGGCGAAGAAATGACGCTCCCCAGGGAGTGTTGGAGAAAATAACCTATGATGCGTTTATGCTTATGAAGGAAGAAGGCGTTGAATGGGGAAATCTTGGGCTTTCTCCTCTTTACAACATCAATGACGGAGACAGAGCCACCTTCACAGAAAGACTTTTCAGCTATGTGTATGAAAATATGAATAACAGCTATGATTTCAAGGCCCTTCATCATGCGAAGGAGAAATACGCACCAACAGAATGGCAGCCGAGATATTTGGCATACAGTCCGCGTCCGTTTTCTCCAAGCCTGGCATATGCGACGTATAGAGTTCAGGCAGGCAAAAATATTGCCAAAATGGTTATATCAGAATTTAAACGGAAAAAGGAATGATAATGATGTTTTTAGAATTGAGAGCATCATTAATNNGTTTTTCATTTCTGCAAATGTATAATTAGAACTGTTGATAATAACGGGCCGCAATGGCCATTATGATAAAGGATGTATTATGAAACTAACGGTTAACAATTTAATGGATACGGAGCAGGTTGGAAAAATTATAGCGCACTGCCTTGAAGGGGGGACTGTGCTTTGTCTTGACGGAGATTTAGGCGTTGGCAAGACGGCAATTACTCAGTTCATAGCGCGTGAATTCGGGGTGGAGGACTATATAACCAGCCCCACATTTACAATTATAAAGGAATATGAAGGCAGGCTGCCTTTTTACCACATGGATGTGTACAGGATAGATTCTGAANNATATTGAAATACAGTGGCTTAATGATACAAGCCGCATTATGACTATTGACGGCAGGGGAAAGGTCTTTGAAAAAATAGCGGAGGAACTTAAAAATTATGAAAGTACTGGCAATTGAATCGTCATCCGTAACGGCATCCTGTGCTGTATCGGACAATGAAAAGCTTCTCGGAGGATATACGCTGAATCATAAAAAGACTCATTCGGAAAAGCTCATGCCTCTGATTGAAAGCCTGATGACAGATTTGAATATCAGTATACAGGATATAGATGCAATTGCAGTTTCGGGAGGACCGGGCTCATATACCGGACTGAGAATAGGCGCTGCCATTGCTAAAAGCATGGCTTATGCAGTCAATATACCCATTGTAAACGTACCTACAATGAAATCCATGGCAGGTAATGTGTTTGATTTGAATAAATTGATTGTGCCCGTTATGGATGCGGGAGCAGGAAGAATTTACAGTGGAATTTACAGATGGGAAAATCAGGAGCTTGTTACTGTGGAGGAGCAATTTCCGTGCAATATTCATGAGCTTACCGATATGCTTAATGAATATGAGGAGCCGGTAATTTTTAACGGTGACGGCTCTGTTAACTACAGAAGTGTAATAGAAGAGAAATTTAAGGGAAAGATGTATTTCGCACCTGAAAGATTTAATTATTTATCGGCTTCAACTCTTGTCTACATAGGCTGGAGCATGGCATTGAAAGGAGAATTGATTAAGGCCTCTGATTTCAGACCTCAATATTTGAGGCTGTCACAAGCTGAACGCAATAGGAAGTAAGGAGGAGTTATGACAGTAGTAAGAGGTATGCGTTATGATGACTTAGATCANNGATCAGATAACGGGAATCGAAAAAGAATGTTTTTCCTTACCATGGTCGAAGGATTCCTTTGAGAGGGAATTGCAGAATGATCTTGCATATTATCAATGTGCCGAAGAAAACGGAAAGATAATGGGATATATGGGAATGTGGCGTGTTCTGGACGAATGCCACGTAACTAACGTAGCGGTGTTGCCTGAATACAGANNAGTAAGGGAGTCAAATGCGCCTGCAATAGGGCTATATGAGAAATACGGCTTTGTGTCGGCTGGCAAGAGACCCAGATATTATATGAAGCCGGTTGAAGATGCAATTATAATGTGGAAGAAAATATAGCGGCAGAGGATGAAGATAAAATGAAGAGAAGAACCGGAATTAAATGGCACAGAGTTTTAATGCTTGCAGCTTTACTGATGATGCTCCTTTTTGGGGTTATCTATGCAATAGAGGGAAGGCTTGGAAAGGAAAAGGGTCCCGCTGAAGAGCAGGTGGAAAATCCACGGGAGGAGCCTAAGGAAGAACCGAAGGAGGAGCCCGCAACAGAACAGCCAGGAGAGCCACAAAACCCTGAGGAACCGTCAGAGCCACAAAATCCCGGCACACCTTCAAATGAAATTCCTTTAGGACAGGACAGTGTAACAGTTGAGAATCCGGAAGTTATAGACGTGCTGGTAAATCGAAAGCATAATCTTCCCGAAACATATGCTCCTGATGATTTGGTAAAATTGACTGATGTTCCGACTGTATTATCCAATCCTGAGGTTAATCAGCTGAGAAAGGCGGCATATGATGCGCTGAAGGAGCTGTTTGAGGCAGCCAAGGATGAAAAGGAATACACATTGTATGCTCGTTCAGGATACAGGTCATATGGCACGCAAGTTTCGCTNNCAATCACGGTCAGGCGGCAGCGGACAAATTCAGTGCAAAGCCCGGACAGAGTGAGCACCAGACAGGTCTTTCGATGGATATAACTTGTGAAGCAATGAATTTTCAGCTGGATACCACATTCGGTAAGACCGAGGAAGGAAAGTGGGTGGCAGAAAATGCCCACAGATTCGGTTTTATAGTGAGATACCCTGAAGGGAAGGAAAGTATTACGGGATATATGTATGAACCGTGGCACATAAGATACATGGGAAAAGAACTTGCTGCCAAGGTATATGAATCAGGCCTTACTTATGAAGAATATCTGGAACAATAGAAATAACCCTGAAGCTGTGAGAACTTCAGGGTTTTAATTTACTTGTTTTTCTTGTTTAAATAATAGTATACGGGCAGTCCGAGAAGTGTTATACCTATTCCTATGAGGGAGAACACAGGGCTGTCTATTATGGTGTTGAAAAGGATATATGCTCCGCCTACTATTCCGATAATAGGAGTAATTGGATACAGCGGAACCTTGTATTCGCAGTCCTTCTGAGGATATTTCTTTCTAAGGAGGAAGACACCATATACACCCATTGTGAAGAAAATCCAAAGAACGAATACAAGCAAGTCAGTCAATGTGTTGAATGTGCCGGATAAAATATAAATAATGGCTATTAAGCTTTGTATAATCAAGGAATTTGCAGGTGTAACAAATTTGGGATGTATCTTGCCTATAAATTCTGAAAAAGGAAGCTGTCCTCTTTGCCCCATTACCATTGGAACTCTTGCTCCTGTCATAAGATATCCGTTGAGCGCTCCGAATACAGAAACCATAATACCTGCTGTTATAAATGTTCCGCCGTTTTTACCGAACATTACCACGGCTGCATCTGCCGCAGGTGTTTTTGACGATATAATTTCAGTTAACGGAAGAACCTTAAATAGTACCAGGTTGAATATTGCATATACTGCAATAACAAAGATTACACCCAGTGATATTACCTTGGGCAGGTCCTTTGAAGGATTCTTGAGTTCGCCTGCCATATTTGTAACGCTTATCCATCCGTCATATGCCCACAATGTACCTAATATTGCTGCACCGAATCCTGTTCCTGCGGGAAGGGCTCCTACTGCACCGTTTTTCTGCGNNAGTGTTGAAGGTTATTCCTACAAAAATTATTGCCACAATGGGTATAAGCTTGCCTATGGTTGCAAGGGTCTGTATTATACCTCCAAATTTTGTTGATATTACATTCATCAACAATATGAATGCAAGCACCGCTACAGCAATGAGTTTTTGCTGCATGTCGGTCATGGGTATAAAGAAGTTTGCATATGTTGCAAAAGCTATAGTTTGTGCGGCGACAGATGCAGGATAGGATATAATTGTCTGAACCCATCCAAGCAAGAATCCGAATACATCACCGTACAGTTCTCCAAGATAAGTATAAAGGCCGCCTGATTTTGGAATTGCAGATGCTATTTCCGCAATTGCCAGTGCAGATGCCAATGTTATGATTCCGCCGGCAACCCATGCTAAGATTGCCATAAATGGTGAACCGGCACTTTGTAAAACTATTCCCGGCTTTAAAAATATACCGGAGCCAATAATCATTCCCACAACTATTGCCATAGCTTCAACAAAGGTTACATTTTTTTTCAAAGATTTGTTTGTCATTTTTACCTCCGTAACGCTGATAGTATTGTTAAAATAATAACAAAATGATTATAATATAGACTACATATAAAGTCAACACGTTTTGATGAAAAAGCAAATATGCTTATATTATTAACAAAAATATGAAATTTAATTATAAAATAAAGTATTTGAATATATTGTTAATTTTTAAACAGGGATATTCCAAGAAAAGAATAAGACTGCTGCATTCATGCAACAGTCTTACTGTTGTTTATTTTTCTATTAATTCATATACGTCGTTTGCATACTGCACGGGATCTTCTATCGGCAGCCCCTCAATGAGCAGTGCCTGATTGTACAGAACATTTGCAAGCTTCTTCAGCTTTTCCTTGTCATTTTCATAGGACGATTTTATCTTTGTAAACATCTGGTGCTCTGTGTTAATTTCAAGTATTTTTTCGGCGTGAACATCTCCTGCCATGCTGTCGGGCATCGCCTTCAAT
>DOON01000030.1:6416-6633 GCA_003514865.1 Clostridiales bacterium | reverse complement strand
TCAAAAATATAAATATGAATATAAAAGAAAATGAAGTTACTGCCTTCATCGGACCCTCAGGGTGCGGAAAATCGACCTTGCTGAAATCGCTGAACAGAATGAACGATTTGGTTGAAGGAGTTAAAATAACAGGAGAAATCCTTCTGGACGATGTGGATATATATAAGAGCATGGATGCCACATTGTTGAGAAAAAGAGTGGGAATGGTATTTCAAAA
>DOON01000030.1:4769-6337 GCA_003514865.1 Clostridiales bacterium | reverse complement strand
GCTGAAAAAAAGCGCTCTGGGATTATCGGGTGGACAGCAGCAGAGACTTTGCATTGCTAGGGCGTTTTCCGTTAATCCGGAGGTGATATTGCTGGATGAGCCAACATCGGCGCTAGATCCCATATCAACAATGAAAATAGAAGATCTGATTGTTGAAATTAAAAATAATTATACAATTGTAATAGTTACTCACAATATGCAGCAGGCTACAAGAATATCTGATAAAACAGGCTTTTTCCTTCATGGTGAAGTAATTGAATTTGATGAAACAGAGAAACTGTTCTCAATGCCTGCAAACAAAAAGACTGAAGATTATATAACCGGAAGATTCGGATAAATAGGAGGTAAAATGCGAAACAGATTTGATACGGAGCTTGAGAACCTGAACCTTGAGCTTATAAAAATGGGAAGCCTTATAGAGAATTCAATAGAATCAAGTGCCAAGGCGCTTATTGAACAGGACTTAATGCTTGTTAAGAAAGTAAACGAGCTGGAAATTGAAATTGACCAAATGGAAAAAAACATTGAAAGCCACTGCCTGAGATTGTTGCTCCAACAGCAGCCGGTAGCGTCGGACCTGAGGGTTATAAGCACTGCGCTTAAAATGATTACCGATATGGAGAGAATAGGTGACGATGCCGAGGATATAGCTGAAATTGCAAAATATATGGTCAATCAGAAGTTTATAAAGGATCTGGTTCATATTCCGCAGATGGCGGAAGCGACCATAAGTATGGTGAAAAGAAGTATAGATGCTTTTGTAAGCAAGGATAAGGAGCTTGCGGCAGAGGTGTGTAGGGATGAAGATATTGTGGATGGATTATTTCAGACAATTAAGCAGGAGCTTATAGAAAAAATGCAGGAAAACAGAGAGAATAGCGAGCAGGCTATCGACCTTCTGATGATTGCGAAATACCTTGAAAGAATAGGCGACCATGCCGAAAATATCGCTGAATGGGTTATATTTTCTATAACCGGTGAACATAAGGAAAAATAGGAGAGCAATATGAAGCTATTATATTGTGTGGAAGATGATTCGGGCATAAGAGAACTTATTACAATAGCTTTAAGCACGGCGGATTTTGAGATAATGGGATTTGAAGAAAAGGACAGCTTTTATGCTCAGTTGAGAAAAAGGGTGCCTGATTTGATTCTCCTTGACTTAATGCTGCCGAAAACAGATGGGATGACAATTCTAAAGGAGCTTAAGCGAGATGAAGATTATGCCGATATTCCTGTTATAATACTGACTGCCAAGTCCATGGAGCTGGATAAGGTGAAGGGACTTGAAGCAGGGGCGGATGATTTTATAACGAAGCCTTTTGGAATACTGGAGCTTCTTGCAAGGGTGAAGGCGGTTTTAAGACGTTCAGGCAAGAAGGATACAGCTGAGGGGATTTTGGAATACAATGGACTCTCGCTGGATTATAACAAGCGCACCGTTTTTTATAAAGGTACTTCTGTTGTTTTAACATACAAAGAATTCGAGCTTCTGCACTACTTAATGCTCAACAAGGGTATAGTTCTTTCCAGAGACAAAATGCTTTCGGAAATATGGGGATTTGATT
>DOON01000030.1:0-4752 GCA_003514865.1 Clostridiales bacterium | reverse complement strand
ATTATGAGGGAGAAACCAGGACGGTGGATATGCACATTAAGACTATAAGGCAGAAGCTGAATGCCGCAGGTTGCAATGACTACATAGCCACGGTCAGAAGTGCCGGATACAAATTGGAGGAGGCTGGCAGCGAATGAAAAAGAGGCTGTTTTTAATAATAATGCTTTTTTCTGTCGCGGCATCGGTTTTGTCCTGCATTATGACAACGGCTGTCTACTACAGTTTTTATGTTGAGGATGCTGAAAATAAGCTCAAATCAATAGTTGAGCTTACAAAAGATTTTGAGAACTGGGAGGATGAAGGCAAAATTAATTCCTCCGTAAATAAAATATTGAATGCTACAGATGACAGCATGCGCTTTACAATTATACGCAAAAGCGGAGAGGTTGTATACGACAGTAGGGCGAAAACTGAACGTTTTGAAAGTCACAAGGACAGGCCGGAGGTAGCCTTAGCATTTGAAAAGGGACACGGAGAAGATACGAGGCATTCAAGTACAACAAAGACAGATATGTATTACTATGCCGTAAAAATAAGTGAAGATGAGGTCCTAAGGGTTTCAAGGGACATAAGGAGCATCAATTCAGTATTTACCGGAATACTGCCAGTACTGGTGCTTTTGTTTATGTTTTTGGTTGTAATTGTGTATGTTTCAGCCAATTCCTTTACAAGAAGGGTGTTGAAACCTGTAAAGGAGATGACGAGGTCTCTTGATGAAATGCTGGGGGACGGAGAAAGGAAAGGTATTGAAATATATGATGAATTTGCACCTCTGTCACTTAAAATTCGCGAGCAAAAGGTTAAAATAAACCGGTATATTGACGAGCTTAAGCATGAAAGAGATACTATAGGACTTATAACCGAAAATATGAAGGAAGGATTTATTCTCATAAATAAAAACAGGCAGATTCTTTCAATAAATACAAGCGGTAAACACATGATAGGCAATGATAAATTTGATTTGCGTCCCAGCAGAAATATTCTGGAGCTCATAAGAAATCCTGAAATTTTGCATCAAGTAGAAAATTCAATTGAAAAAAATATTCATAACATACATGATGTAAAGAAGGAAGGCAGATATCTCAGATATTACTTCAGTCCTGTAAAGGAACAGGACAGTCGCCAGGCAACAGGACTTTTAATATTGATAGAAGATATTACAAATCAGAAAAATGCAGAAATCATGAGGAGAGAATTTTCTGCCAATGTTTCTCATGAGTTGAAAACTCCTCTCACGACCATAATAGGATTTGCAGAAATGATAAAGGAGGGGTTAATCACCGATTCGGACAGCATAAGAAAGTACTGCGGCATGATAAACAATGAAGGCCTGAGGCTTATAGCTCTGATTGAAGATATCATGAGGCTTTCAAAGATTGAAGAGGGCGTGTGTCCCGAAGAAAACAGCAATATAAATCTGAAGGAAATTGCGGAAGAGACGGCGGCACTTTTATCTCCGAAGGCAGAAGAGCTGAATATTCATCTGGAAGTGAATGCCGGTGATGCATTTATAAAAGCAAACAGAAACTATATGAGTGAGCTTATGTACAATCTTGTGGATAATGGGATAAAGTACAATAAAAACGGAGGCTCTGTCCATATAAGCGTAAAGAAGGACGGCAGAGAAATAATTATATCTGTTAGAGACACCGGGGTAGGAATACCGGAAGAGCATCAGGACAGAATTTTTGAACGGTTTTACAGAGTGGATAAAAGCCGCTCCAAGGAAACAGGCGGAACAGGTCTCGGATTGTCTATAGTCAAGCATATAACAGAGCTTTACAACGGTAAAATAGAGCTAAAAACAAAAGAAAATGAAGGAACAGAAATAACGACAAAATTCAGTAGCTTACAATAACAATATGATAAAGGAATTGTCCATTTACAGGCAGGAGTCTGAATTTATGGAGCGATTCCTTTTCTTCTAATGCATTATTAATTTATTCTAAAGATTATTTTAATGTGCGAAATATAAAATATTAAAATATATTGATAAAAAAATGCAATGTTGATACAATTATGTATAAAATTAGAAATGAGCGCCTATGTTCGGATATGTAACAATCAATAAAATGGAATTGAAATTTAAGGAATATTACAGCTACAAGGGCTATTACTGCGGGCTATGTAAGCGCCTTAAAACAAAGTACAGCAATAAATCAAGAATGACATTGAATTATGACATGACTTTCCTGATACTTTTTTTAAGCTCGCTGTATGAGCCTCGGAACAAGGTGTGCAACGAGAGATGCATAGTTCATCCCGGTAAAAAACAGCTTGTTGTTCAAAATGAAATAACTGATTATGCCGCATCGGTAAACATATTGCTTTCTTATTACAACCTTCTTGACAATTGGCAGGATGACAGGGACTATAAATCTCTTGCTCTTATGAAATCACTTGAGGGCGAATTCAGAAAAGCGAGTGCGGAGCTGCCGGAAAAGTCTGAAATATTCAGAATGCGTCTTGAAAATATAGCAAATTTAGAGAAAAATAAAGCAGATGATGTGGATGCGGTCTCCAATGAATTCGGACATCTGATGGAAGAAAAATTTCTGTATAAAAAGGATGAATGGGAAAAAAGCCTGCGCAAGATAGGGTTTTATTTAGGAAAGCTCATTTACTATCTAGATGCCTATGAGGATATGGAAAAGGATGAGGAAAATAAATCCTACAATCCCTTCAATAACATGGATACAGAGGACAGGGGAAAGGCGGCAAGGGAACTGATAATGCTGAATTTATCCTTTTTGAGCGATGAGATTGAAAGACTGCCTCTTGTGCAGGATAAGGGAATAATTGATAACATAATATATTCAGGTATATTGAACAAATCAGATAAAAGGAGAACTATTGATGAAAGACCCATATGAAGTGCTTGGACTGCAAAGAGGTGCAACTAAAGATGAAGTAAAAAGCGCATACAGGAAGCTGGCTAAAAAATATCATCCTGATGTGAATGAAAATAATCCGCTCAAGGATTTGGCTGAAGAAAAATTTAAGGAAATTCAATTGGCATATGATGAAATAATGAACGGAAATGCAGGCAGCTCTGCTTCGTACCAGAACTATGGAGGCAGCAGTTCATATGACGGAGGGGCGGGAAATTTATTTTCTGTAAGGCAGTGTATTCAAACAGGAAGATTTCAGGATGCTGTAAGAATATTGAATGGTGTGCCTGTAAGAAATGCGGAATGGAATTATCTGATGGGTGTATGCTATGTTAACATGGGATCATTGGGCCAGGGAATGCAGTATGTGCAAAATGCCGTGAGAATGGACCCGGGAAACTTTGAATATAAAAACTTTCTGAGTCAAATCATGAATATGCAGAATGTATATCAACAGAGAGCATACAACTATAGAGGAGGAAGTTCAAGCGTTGACTGTTGTACTCAGCTTATATGTGCTGCTTGCTGTTGCGAGTGTATGGGAGGCGATCTGATTCCATGCTGTTAAAAGGCGGGGATGTTGCATACTTAGGTGTACTGCTGGGATTGAACCAGCTCTTTATAATATTATCATCTGCAATTGAGACTAATACAATAATTCTTTTAGCCGGTGCAGCCCTTGTTGTGGGAATTGTAATAGTGGAGTTCGGAGGTAAAAGCGGAGCGGTATTTTATATTGCTTCATGCATTCTCGGATTCATGCTTACATTCAATAAAACTGAATTTGTAACATATATACTGTTTTTTGGACTTTATAGCATAGTAAAGCATCTTTTGGAATCAAAGCCGGCCAACGCCTTGCTTGTATATACGGTAAAGCTGGTATTTTTCAATCTGTCGCTTGCTGCAATGTACTTCACGATAAAGCTTTTTATACCGCTGCATCTTGCATGGTGGGCGATTGTCGCGGCACAGCTTTTATTTATTATTTATGATTATGCCTTTGCCGTATTCATTACGGCATATATAACACACATCAGGTCAAGAATAAGACGGGGTTAGGTAATTTTAGTACTCATAGGATAATATTAATTACCAAGTTGTGGAGGATGAAGGTGAGTGAATTAAAAACACAATCTAATGAACAGGACGGGGCTAAAATAGTATTCAATATAAGCGATGTTGCAAAGATAGTCGGCGTTGTGCCTGCAACTATACGTAACTGGGAGAATGCAGGTCTGATAGTTTTAAAAAGAAATGAAAGCAACTACAGAGTTTTTGATTTTAATGACATAGAGATTCTTAAAAAAATAAAAGAGTATTCATCTCAAAAAAATATGAATATTTCCATGATTAAAAACCTTCTATCTAAGGATATAACTGCTTTTTTTCCTGAAAGAGAAAAGTACTACAAGGAATTTTACCATGCGATGCTGAAGAGCTATCGTGAAGACGGAGGATATACTCTTGAGGAAGTGAGTAAAGCTGTAGGGATATCACCTTCCTATCTCAGCCGGATTGAGAACGGAAAGGCCGGAATCACATTTGAAGTGCTCAGCAAACTTGCAGGATTTTACGGTGAGAGCACGTTGAGATTTTTTGATGCAAGTGGCTACGAAGACAGGGAGCTTGTGAGGAGAGGTGAAGGCAAGGAGCTGGAAACAGGGCTGGATGGCGTGAACATACAGTCATTGATAGACAGCAGGGAAAATACGTTTGAAGCTGTGCGCTTTGTTGTTAAGCCTGGCTGCGGAGATTTTAAGGCACACAGTCATCACAGCGGTGAAGAATTCATTTATGTGCTGTCGGGGGAGCTTATGGTAATGCTGGATGATTCAAAAGAATTTATTATGAAATCAGG
>DOON01000073.1 GCA_003514865.1 Clostridiales bacterium | reverse complement strand
AACAGTATATACTAATTCGCTTCAATGGAACTATTTAATGCGAATTAGTATTACATTTTATTATAATATTTGAAACATAAAAATGCAAAAGTAATTTTATATTTTCATATTTGACATATATGGATTCATTTATTATAATATATACAAATAAAAAAGAAAGGTAACAGTGGAATGATTAGATAATTTACTTTTATTTATGTATTAGCTTTATTAAAATGCCTTAACAGGTTTATTTTAATGCATTATATAATGAGAGTAAATTAATTTCCATAACCTTTATAATAATATAATAATTTTTTGTATGTTATTATTTATGTTAATTTTAATTTTCTCTCGTAAGGAGGGATTTTTTTATGTCTTTAATAAGTATAAGCAACTTAACATTCGGATATGACGGAAACTATGAAAATATATTTGAAAACACGTCTTTCGAAATTGATACGGATTGGAAGCTTGGATTTGTGGGGAGAAACGGAAGAGGAAAAACCACATTTCTTAAGCTCCTGATGAAACAGTACAGCTACAGCGGAACAATAGCATCGTCTGTGGATTTTGATTACTTTCCTTTTGAAGCAGATAAAGAATTGATTGCTCTTGATGCAGCAAGAAATGCAATAGCACCTTTTTCTCTGTGGGAGAAGGAAATGGATGAATGCATCATTCAAAGCTCTGAATATTCAATGGAAAAATACGGTGAAATACTAAATTTATATATCCAGAACGACGGGTATATAATAAATGAATTGATAGAAAAAGAAGTACGTAAGCTTGATGTAGAGCCTGAGGTTTTATATCGAAAATTCGGGACCTTAAGCAACGGAGAAAGAACAAAGGTTATGCTTGCCGCGTTATTTCTTAAAAAGAATAATTTCCTGCTCATAGATGAGCCAACAAACCACCTTGATATGGAAGGAAGACGCTGCGTTTCTGACTATCTGTCTCAAAATAAGGGATATATATTGGTATCACATGACAGACATTTTCTCGATACGACTGTTGACCATATACTTTCAATAAATAAGTCCAATATTGAAATTCAAAAGGGCAACTTTTCATCATGGCAGGAAAACAAGGACCGGCAGGATAACTACGAAATTTCAAAAAATGAAAAGCTGAAGAAAGAAATATCACAGATGGAAACAGCTTTCAGAAGAACGGCAGGCTGGAGCGACCTTGTGGAAAAATCGAAAATAGGTGATCATTCACCTGACAGAGGATATATAGGTCATAAGGCTGCGAAAATGATGAAAAGAGCCAAAGCTATTGAGCAAAGGAAAGAGAGCTCAATAAATGAAAAAAAGAAACTGCTTAAAAATATTGAGAAATATGATGCCTTGAAATTGATTCCGCAGGAATATCATCGAGATACATTGATTAATGCGGATAGTCTAAGCTTGAGCTTTGGTGATAGGAAAATTTTAAGCAATGTAAGCTTTACCGTGAGGCGCGGAGATAGAGTTGCTATAAAAGGAAAAAATGGCTCCGGAAAATCAAGCTTGATAAAAATGCTTTTGGGTGAAATAAAAAGCTATGACGGAACCCTGGATATAGGAAGCAATCTCAATATTTCTTTTGTTCCTCAAGACACATCATTTTTAAAGGGAGCATTTCAGGATTTTATTGTGAGTGAAAATATCAACGAAAGTATATTCAGAACATTATTAGCAAAGTTGGATATGGATTCGGATGATTTCTCCAAGAATCTCCATGAGCTCAGTGAAGGGCAGAAAAAGAAAGTGCTCNNCTCATTGCAAAAAGCCTCTCTCAAAGTGCCAATATTTATATATGGGATGAACCACTGAACTTCATAGATATTTATTCAAGAATTCAGATAGAAGAGCTCATAAAGGAATATGAGCCCACAATGATTTTCGTAGAGCATGATTTTACATTCAGCGAAAATATTGCTACTCAAGCTATTGAGCTGTAGCTGCTATTGACGGAAAAGGCGGAATCCGAAGATTCCGCCTTTTTATTTCAATTACTTAAATGTTACCACCGTTACTCCGTCGCCGCCTTCGTTGAAGGAGCCGAGCCTTGATTCTTTAACGTGCTTATGTCTTTTCAAGAATTGGGTTATTCCCTCCCTGAGCACACCTGTGCCCTTGCCGTGAATGACCTGAACTTCGTTTAGGTTTGACATGAAGGCATCATCAAGATATTTGTCAAGCTCTAAAATAGCTTCGTCACAATTAAGTCCTCTTAAATCTATTACAGGATTTATTGATGAGGTTTTCAGCTTAATCATTCGGGAAGTGCTTGTTCTTTGCTTTTCCTCTTCCTCCGATTTTATTTTCACTAAATCCGCCTTTTTCACCTTCATCTTTAAAAGACCTATTTGCACCATCACATTTTGGGAACCGTCAACGTCTGATATAATGTGCCCTTTTTGGTTGAGGCTTCTCACCAATACCGCATCACCATTGGATAAAGGAGTTTCCTCATCATAATTATCTTCCTTGTAAATTTGCTCTGTATACTGGTTTCCTTCAAGCTCTCTGGTTTTATCATTCAAGCTCTGTCGAAGCTCGTTGACGCGGCGTGCTTTGTCCTTATCCATATCAACATTAAGCTTGCGCAGCTCCTTTATGATTTCAGCAGCTTCCTTTCTGGCACTTTCTATTATTTTTCTTGCCTCGTAGTTTGCTTCATCAATCATTTTTTCGCTTTTCTCAAGAGACTTTCTCTCTTTGTCAATAAAACTTGAATGCTTTTTGCGGCTTTCATCGTCTAACCTCGTCNNTCACGCTTCTTTTCCTCTATATATATCCTGTTGTCTTCAATCTCTCTCAGTGCGTCTTCAAATTCAACCTTATTATCTTCGATGTTTCTTTTTGCCTTGTCGATTATCTCCTGTCTCAATCCCAGTTTCTTTGATATCTCAAACGCATTTGATTTTCCCGGTACACCTATGAGAAGCTTGTAGGTTGGACTCAGTGTTTCAACGTTGAATTCTACGCTGCCGTTGATAACACCCTCTGTAGTGAGGGCATAAAGCTTAAGCTCGCTGTAGTGGGTTGTGGCGGCTGTCACTATTTTTTTTTCGTGCAGTGTGTCAAGTA
>DOON01000077.1:2748-5700 GCA_003514865.1 Clostridiales bacterium | reverse complement strand
TGCGCGCATACGGCGGCATGCACCTTTCCAACGCCGCATTTTGCCACAACCACATCCTTGCCTTGAATGGTGCCCTCGTAATAATCAACAGAACTTACGCTCTCTTTTTTTATATTTTCCATGGATTCAATCAGCTCCGCAACCTCAATATCCATAGCTCCTATTATTCCTGTCTTCATTTCTACCTCTTCGCATTTTTTAAATAATTTTAATACATGAAACAGGAAAAGTCAATAAACGGGCATTCATCAATTTATATTGTTTACGCATATTTTTTGTGCTAAAATGATTACAATAATACTTGAGAGGGTAACATGCACTATACATATATTGTGGAATGCAGCGACGGTACACTGTATACCGGATATGCTGCCGATCTGGAAAAAAGGATAAATGCACATAATGAGAAAAAGGGAGCAAAGTACACAAGAGGTAGAGTTCCCGTAACCTTAAAATATTATGAAGAATTTGAAAACAAAACAGACGCGATGAAAAGAGAAGCGCAAATTAAGAAAATGCGCAAAGAAAAAAAATTGAGACTGTTAAATAATACTAAAAATGAATTGTATATGCCATGATTATTTGGTATAATTTAAATAATAAATTTCGAGGAGAAATGNNTTATAAAAGAAACCGAAGATCTTGACAGGGTGCCTTTCAGAATACTTATTGATAATGAGGAAATCGTTGATGAAAACCTTGACATTAACAAGCTCATAGAAAAAATGAAAAGTACAAAGCAGCAAATAAAGACGGCATGCGCTCCTCCGGAAGACTTTATAAATAAACTGAAGGAAGAAGCAAGCAATTTTATTGTTACGATTTCAAGCCAGCTAAGCGGCTCGTACAACAGTGCTATGGTGGCAGTTGAAACATTCAAGGAAAGATTCCCCGGAAGTTTTGTTCACGTTTTTGACAGCAAGACAGCATGTGCAGGCGAAACGCTCGTTGCCATGAAGGTAAAACAGCTGCTTGAAGAAAATTTCAACAGCAGTGAAGTAATAGAACAAACAAACAAGTATATAACAAAGCTCAGAACTCTTTTTGTTCTCGACTCATTGGACAATTTGGCCAAGAACGGCAGAATTACAAATTTTAAAGCAATACTTGCAAACATTATGCACATTGTTCCAATTATGGGGGAAGACGGAGAAGGCAGAATAGTGCTGAAGGAGCAGGTGAGAGGCAAGAAAAAAGCCGTTGCAAGGTTGATTGACATGATAGCTGAATATAATGTGGATTTTGAAAATACAATATTGGGCATTACACATGTGAATTGTCTTGAAAAGGCTGAAAAGCTCAGAGATGAAATCAAAGCAAGATATCCGTTTAAGGATGTTAAAATATTTAAGTCATCCGGTTTAAGCACAGTCTATGCTGATGACGGGGGAATAGTCATTGCATTCTAGCATAAATTCATAATATTTTGTTAATCTTTATAAAATTCGGGTATAAATAATAGCATAAATATATGTGGAGGTAATTAAATGGATTACAAAGATTTAATTGCAAGAATGAAGTCGGTAAGAGATTACAAAGAGGATGCTCTGAGCAATGAAACCATTCAGAAACTCAATGAATATTGTAAAAATAGCAAAAAATTGGTTGAAGGCATCAATACGGAGGTAATGCTTAAGGATAAGTCTGATGTTTATGACAAGCTTAAAAGTGACGCCGGATACAATGACTTAATGCTTGAGGCACCTCATTATCTTTTGTTTTTTTCTGAAGAAAAGGATAACTACATTGAAAATACAGGCTATGCAGTACAGGACATAATGCTTAAGGCTTTTGAGCTGGAAGTAGGATCATGCTGGATTACCATTAATGACGGGGAGCTTATAAAGAATAAATTAGGAATAAATACAGAAAAGAAGCTTACAGCATTGGTTGCTCTGGGGCTTGAGGAAGATAACAAGAACAAGGCAATAGTTGAAAATGTTTCCGAATACAACCCATCAAAGGCAAATGTCAGCATAGTGAAGGATAATGTAAGTGAAAGAATGGGTGTTAAGGATATTGTGTACATAAAAAAATGGGGAGAGAAAGCCGAGCTGGATGATTTGGTAAATTTAGGTCTGGCAGATGCATTCTTCTATGCAAGATTGGCCCCGTCAACCAGGAACAGACAGCCATGGAGATTCATGTATGATGACGGAACCGTTGTTCTTGCGGTAAGAAAAGATGAATCAACAAATGAATATGAAGAAAAAATAGATGCGGGAATAGTAATGCTTTACTTTAAACTGATAGTTGACAGTACGCTGTTTAATGTGGCTTGGAAGTTAGGTAAGACAGAAAAAGAATACGAAATACCGTCAGACTACAGCATAGTGGCATATTGTAACAGTTAAAAGCGCGCATACGCGCTTTTTGTGTTTAGAGGAGGAAAAGATTATGAAGATAATAATAGATATCNNTGAAGCAATGGATGTTGAAATACTGGAAAAGCTCACAAATTTAAAATGGATTCAGCTGTTCAGAGCAGGATATGATATGATTGACACGGGCTATATCAAAAAGAGAGGAATAACGCTGACAAACGGAAAGGACATTTTCTCGGTTCCCATAGCGGAGGATGTTGTGTGCAGAATTCTTATGCACAGCACAAATGCATTCAGCTATATTGAAAACAAAAAAACAAAGACATGGGATAACCAGCTGAAGAGAAATGACTTAAAGGGACAGACCGTGGGAATTATAGGAACAGGCTCTATAGCTGTTGAAATTGCCAAGAGGCTTGAAGCATTCGGTGTGAAGATACTTGGATATAAAAGGACTCCGGTATTGAAAATGTCTTATTTCCATGAGGTATACTCAGGAAAGAGCGGGCTGGAGTACGTTATGTCCGCAAGCGACTACATAATTGTTACGGCAGATTTGAACAAAGATACCTACCACATGATAAACAGGGATAATCTGAAGTTTATGAAGGGAACTGCATCTATTATC
>DOON01000077.1:400-2742 GCA_003514865.1 Clostridiales bacterium | reverse complement strand
CATAGGAAAACAGTATATACTAATTCGCTTCAAGGGAACTGATTAATGCGAATTAGTATTATACATAACGGAGGTAGAGAATTTTGAAAGAGAAAAAAACAGCCTTTAAAGCTGCTTTCCCCCATACCATTCCCGTGTTTACCGGCTTTATATTTCTGGGCATCGCATACGGCATACTGATGAGCAGCAAGGGCTACGGCGTGGGGTGGACAATCCTCATGAGTACGATAGTGTATGCGGGGTCCGCTCAGTATGTGGCAATCACATTTCTGACAACGGCATTTAATCCTGTATATGCGCTGCTTATGACATTAATGGTGAATGCGAGACATTTGTTTTATGGAATTTCAATGATAGATAAATACAGAGATATGGGTATTTTGAAACCATATCTCATATTCGGATTGTGCGATGAAACTTTTTCAATAGTATGCTCTGCGGAGCCGCCTGAGGGAGTGGACCGCAAGTGGTTTAGCTTTTACATCACTCTTCTTGATCATATATACTGGGTACTGGGCTCTGCCGTGGGAGCAGTGCTGGGTTCTATGCTGAGCTTTAACACAAGGGGGCTCGATTTTGTGCTGACAGCTCTTTTTGTTGTAATTTTCCTGGGACAATGGAAGTCTCAAAAGGATCATAAGCCTGCCATAACAGGACTTGTATGTTCTGTTGCATGCCTGATTGTTTTCGGACAGAGCAGCTTCATCATTCCGTCAATGATTGCGATACTGGCGGTGCTGCTTATTTCACGAAAGAAGGACTCGGATGATTCCGAAGAGGAGGCCGTGCAATGACATTGACACCATTTCAAACAATTGTGATTATAATTATGGCTACGCTGGGCACCATGATAACAAGGTTTTTGCCGTTTATTTTATTTAAGGATATTAAGTCAGGCAACTCATATATAAACTATCTGGGGGAAGTATTGCCCTATTCGGCAATTGGACTATTAGTTGTATACTGCCTGAAAGGAGTTGCATTCAGCAGCGCCTCAAGCTGGGCTCCTGAAGCCATAGCAATTATATGTATTGTAGTGCTTCACAGCTGGAAGGAAAATACGCTGCTGAGCATAGGCGCGGGAACAGTAGTCTACATGCTGCTTGTTCAGAACATATTTATTTAAGGATAAGAGGCCGGTCAGCTTCATACCGGCCTCGTCATTCAACAGTCAGGCTGTATTCCAGGCTTACGGGGCATTGAGTATATTCAGAATTGCTGATGCAGTTTGAATTGAATTTTGATTTTAACACAGAGCCTGATTCTGCATCATTTTTTGCTTTAACCATGAAACCTATTCTCCTTGATTCCGAGGGCTGCAGGCTGCCCACATCCCATTTCAGAATGGTTTTCCCGTTGAATTCATATACNNCGGCTGAATGTTGCTGGAATCACCTATGAATTCAATGTTTTCATCAAGTATGCATCTCAGATACACACTTCTTGCCATAGAGTACTGCCCGGCATTGCAATGAACGTAGAATTTTGTGGATTCACCTTTTTTTATGTATTCGTTGTCGCATTTAACAATCATCTCGTAATCGCAGGCGCCGGAGGTTGCGCTGCACGAATCTGTATAATCGTCGCATATTAAGTGACCGTAAAAATTGATTTTATTTTTGTGAGGTATTTTATCGCCTGAATTTTCTGTGCTCTCAATTGTGAAATTGTCACACAAAGCCATATCAAATGTAATTGTGTTGGCTGAGTCGGGAGATAAATTAATGTTGTTTGCAAATACGATTACATTGTTATTCCCGATTTCCGGTGACGGCTCAACCACATTTACACTTTTTAAAATTTCCTTGTCAGGTCCTGAATGGTCAATGCCTCCTAAAAAGCGTACCCCGTTTCCCAGAGTGCTGCTGAATGAGCACAGTTTCTTAAGGTTTGAGGTGTTTTTCAGTTCAATGCTAAACCTGTATATGTAGGCCGGGACAAATGAGGTGTTGTGGATGCCGGCTCCCTTCGACATTTTTTGAGGGACATTTATGGAGATAGTACATTCTTTCATCATATCATTNNATTCATGATTTACCGAACTGCATAATTTATAGTATTCTTCTCATCGGTATTTGTGAAATAATTAGTGTAAATATTTATGGTTTTTTAGCATTAACTATGGTAAAATTATAAATGAACAGGAAAGACCGTTATTACAAAAGGTGTCCGGCAAAGGAGGAACTATTATGAAAAATATAAAAATATACTCAAGCTCATCATGCGTGAATTGCACGGCTGTCAAGGAATACATAAAAGAAAAGGGATATGATTACGACGAGAAAAATGTGTCCCTGGATGCAGAAGCAAAAAAAGAGCTTTTAGGCATGGGATACATGGGA
>DOON01000077.1:0-169 GCA_003514865.1 Clostridiales bacterium | reverse complement strand
ATGGGAGTTCCCATAATATTCATAGATGATGATGTAGTGGTTGGATTCAACAGGAACAAACTTGATGAATTGCTGTAAACTAGGTCAAATTAACATTTTTAACTAAAAAGACTAAAATGTTTATGGAGTATAAAATAAAAATATGTAAACAATATTCATGAGCAATTAA
>DOON01000115.1 GCA_003514865.1 Clostridiales bacterium | reverse complement strand
TCAAGAAACTTCTTCATTTTCTTCTTTTGCTCCGGATTTAAAAACATCTCAAAATTTTTGAGATCCTGGAGTTTTTTGTTATATTCCTCCTCTCCATACTGCTCTTTCAATTTTTCACTCATATTTTTGGCATCGCGCAAAATTTCATCCTCAGTCTTGCCTTTATATTTCTCCTGAAACTCCTTAAACTGCTTATTATTTACGAAATCATTTACCTTCTTATCATTTGATACATTTTTAAACTCCTTGCTTTCCTTAATTTTATTTAATTCATTGTCATCAAAGCTCTTAAAAAATTTAGACATTCAAATACCTCCATTTCATATTACATAATATGCCGGCATTATAAATTAGATTACAATATAATACTAATTCGCATTNNAATTAGTATATACTGTTTTCCTATGCTGTGGACAATTATTTGTCCGCAGCTTTAAATTAAAACAGTATAATTTGCCACTTCGGAGCATTTAGATGTAACACAATGCGATTCGCTGAATAGAATGTAATATTAAATATGTATATAAGAAGGTGATATTATTCCTGTTCAAATATTGCTTTATTTATTAGCCGCAAAGTATATCTTCGGAAACGGACAGCTGCCAGGCATGGTTACCAAACTGAACAGCACCACCAAAAATCTTACTTCCGGACTGATGTCAGACCCTCAGAAAGTTGAAGGTATAATAAGCATGGTCCGCACTGTTGCACCCCTGACTTCACCGCATACTGTCACAATGGTGAATACATATTTGCCTTTTTTTGAAAAGGTAAGCACTCTGCTCGGCATGTACTCGTTTTTAAACAGGGCACAGACCTTCAGACCCATAGAGTCACTTAACACAAAAAATCCTGCAGATATGATGTCCGCATTTATGAAAAACGGAAGTCTTCCCGTCGGCAAGCTTTTGGCACAGCCGCTGATTGCCGGCAACATGGATAAAATTATGGGAGCCGTTGCCTCCAACATGCTTAAAAACGGCAATATCAATGACATTATGAAAAATGTGAACATAAATGACCTGCTTGCCTCCGTTTCGAACAATTCAGGAACCAATCCGTCCGAGGGCATCAACAATGCAGATTTAAGCAGTCTCATGGAAACCTTCATGCCATTGCTAAGCAGCATGAGCACAAATGAATCAAAGCATGAAGATGATGAAAAATCAGATTTTAAAAACGAGTCTGCCATGAACAACGAGGAGCATGAAGATTCATCAGACAGCAGCAACACTCAAGAATATAACAATGAGGCTACATATAATGAAAGTATGCACAACAGAAACGATGGCAGCACCTATGACAGAAATTACAGAAATGACCAATATGACAACTACAATAAGCCCACAAACTACAACGAGCATAAAAACAACTACAACGACAGAAGGGAAGCTCAACGACCCATACGAATAAAACAGAGAAAAAGAAAATAGAAATATTATTTAAGCAGCGGATTAAATTCTGCTGCTTTTTTACTAAACATATGAAGACGAGGATATCATTGCGCAACACCCTCGTCTTTTTGGTATACTATTTTATTTCCACAGCCTGTGCAGTGTCGAACAGGTACAGGTAGCATGCCTTTACGCTTCTGCCTGTAATTTTCTCAACAGCCTCCTTGTAGGATAGTATCTGTGCGCTGTATTCTGATTTCACATGCTCGAGATTGCCGTTGATTATTTCATCGGTCTTGTAGTCGATGATTACTACCTGTTCTCCCTCGTAGAAATAACAGTCTATTACCCCCTGTATAAGGATTACATCATCCTTGTTGAGAGAATTTAAAATTTCACCGGCGCCCTTCTTTATTAAAAACGGCACTTCTCTTCTTATGTAAGATGACGCCCTCATTCTTTTTCCTATGTCGGAAATGAAGAATTTTTCCAGCATTCCTGGGTTCACCACCCGTGCTTCCTTTTCTGTCAAAAGTTTTTTCTGAACCATTGACCCCACTTGTTCTGAANNGCATGACAAAATGGACGATTGTTCCTATTTCCGCTTTTGTGAAATCAGAGCCCTCTTCCTTAAATTGCGGCATATCCCGCAAAACAGGAACCTTATATCTTACTCTGTCCAGCTTTTCCTGTCTGAGAACCTTAAGGTCTGTTACAGAAAGCTTTGTGGGAATGTTCACGGAGCTCTCATGGGCATATCTGTATTTAAGGCGGCGCATTATTTCATCATAGAATGAACTGTTTACATTGTTTTTAAAATACACCAATTCATTTATGAGCTCGTGCTTTTTAACGTCTTCTTCCCGTCGGTTGCTGCTTATTTGCGACGGGCTTATTTTATTTATGTTCCATGCTGTAAGACATGAAGTATTTTCAGTAAAGAAGCTTATTTCATGAACAGCTTCGGGGCTGCATACCGTCCTTGAGACAGTGTCTGTGTCTACGTTCGCAAGCAGAGAGGTACAAATCCAGTCCATAAATGAATCCTGGCTGTAAATATTGTAAAGAGAAGGACCCTTCTGCCACTTGCGTATTTTGTTTTCAAATTTATTGACAGTGCCTATCATAATCAGTCTGTCAACGGCCCTTGTCATTGCCACATACAAAACACGCATTTCTTCCGATAGGTTTTCTGTTTTGATAACACTTTTTACAGCCATCCTTGGAAATGTCTCTCTGTAAATTCTGTCCTGAGGATTTATATATTTCGGTGCTATTCCGTAAAGCTTGTGCTTCAGAATACTTTTAGAGGCATCGGTTCTATTAAATTTCTTATTTAAACCGCACATTATAACCACAGGAAATTCAAGACCCTTGCTCTTATGCACGGACATTAGTCGCACAACATTGTCATTTTCGCCCAAGGTCTTTGCATTTCCTGTATCGCCCGAAGAAATACTGAGCTTTTCCACATATCTCAGGAAGTTGAACAGACCGCTCATGGATGTCTTTTCAAAATCAAACGCCTTGTCGCTGAGAAGCCTTAAATTCGCCTGTCTGATTTTTCCACTTGGCAAAAGTCCCGCAAAATAATAATAATTTGTTTCAATGAGTATTTCCCATATGAAATCATTTAAGTGAATGTATCTGCTTCTTTTTTTCCAGACTTCAATTCTTTCGATGAATTTTCTAAGTTTTTCCGCAAGATTATCATCGCATTTATTTTTGTATTCATACACTGCATCTATGAAGCTGCTTTTATGATTTATGTTCCTTATTTCCACAAGCTCTTCTGTATCAAAGCCTCCAATTGTAGACCTCATAACGCTCAGGAGAGGTATGTCCTGCCTTATGTTGTCTATAATGCGAAGAAGATTCAGCATTACCTGAATTTCAACAGTTTCAAAATATCCTGCCCCTCCATCATAATAGAATGGAATCCCGTTGTCATTGAATATTTCTTCAAATATCCCAGCCCATCCCGATACGGAGCGCATAAGTATGACAATGTCGCTGTATTGTATTTTTTCAGGCTCTTCCTCTATTATTTCATTCGTTGCATTATCCCGCCTTACAGGCTTGTTTTTTTCCTTTTGAAGGAGCTCTTTTACTTTTTGAACAGCAAGCGCCGCTTCCAGTTCCGCCGTCTTCATTGATTTTATTTCATCGTCTGCTTCATCCGGATCCACTGAATCCTTATCAATAATCAGAAGCTCCGTAAAGCATTCACCTGAATCTGAACATGGCTCCCCGAATTCCGCTCCCGGATTCAAGAATACTTCCTCGTTGTAGTCCACCTCTCCCAAAGTCTTATTCATAATGCTTTTGAACACGTAATTTATGCCGTGCAATATTTCCTTCCTGCTTCTGAAGTTCTGGGTTAAGTCAATTCTCCGATCATTTCCCGGGACGTTAATAGCCGGATAGGAGCTGCTTTTTTCATTGAATATATCCGGGTCAGACAGCCTGAATCTGTAGATGCTCTGCTTTACATCGCCTACCATGAACATGTTGTTCTCTCTTTTTATGGTGCCTATGAGTTCTTCCTGAAGGCTGTTGCTGTCCTGATATTCGTCTATAAAAATATATTTGAACTTATTTTTGTACCGCTCTCCAATGTCTTCCTGCTTGAGTATATGAAGAGCATAGTGTTCAACATCGTTGAAATCGGCTATTGCCTTCTCCATCTTTCTGATTTTAAACAAGGCATCTAATTCACTTATAATATTGTAAAGAGCACGCATGGGAGGATACATATAATTAATGTCATGAACAAATTCCGAGAGCTCCCTATTGGGTATCATTTTTTTAATATTGCTTATGATCTTTTTATATTCTTCTCTCAGAGACTTGGCTTCCTCCTGCTTTTCCGGGTCTGTAGCTTCCTAGNNTCTCAGCGCTTTCAGCGCAGGAAATGCCACGCCGTGAGCATGTCGGATAAAGCCTCTGAAGTCACTTCTCAAAAGCATCTCAAGATTGCTTAAATTATTCAAATCCTCAGCTAATGCCTCTTCGTACACTGACGGACCATCATCTTCACGGCATAACCCTATGGCTCTGGTCAGCAATTCTTCTGCCCCATTAAGCTGAAGAATCAGGTTTTCCCTGACAGCATTCATCCATTCCGAATTCTCCAATTCACCTTCATGCATTGAAAGCATTTCTACAGATTCATAAAGCCATTTAAGTGGCTCCGGGAAGCTCAGGGAAAATTTATAGATATCTTTAATTATTTCGTTAAGCTCACCGTCTCCGCGATTTCCCGTAAAGCCTTCAACGAAATGTATGAAACCATCCGGCCTTTCCTCGTAGTATTTCTCCAAAACATCATCAATTGCTTCCTGCAGCAGTATTTCCACTTCATTTGTATCGCCTATTCTGAAATTTGGGTCTATTCCTATTATGTGAAAATTCTTCCTCACAATGTCAATACAGAAGGCATGAATTGTTGAAATGCTGGATCTGTTCAGCAAATTACCTTGTTTAACCAGGTGAGCCTTGTTTTCGCCTGACTGCAGCTCTTTAATCAGAGCCTTGTGTACCTTTTGCTTCATCCCGTTAGCAGCGGCATTAGTAAATGTTACTATGAGAAATTTATCAATATCCTCTTTTTCATTTATAATAAGGCGTATTATTCTTTCAACAAGAACGGTTGTTTTGCCTGAGCCCGCAGCTGCCGACACCAGTATATTTTTATTCCGTAAATCTATAACCTCTTGCTGGCTAAAGCTGAATTTCATGCATTTGCACCGCCTTCCTCAAGAATCTCCGACAATATATCATCCTTTTTAAGCTTTTTTATTTTTCTGTAGCTGTTGCCCACTGCCGTGTCAAACTGGCATACGCCCCTGTATTCACAGTATTGGCATGGAGTCCTGCCGTCTGCTTCCTTCTTGAAGGGCATTATATCTATATTGCCGTCCATTATTTTTTCCGCCATGTCTGCAGCAACACTGTCAGTCTTGTCAAGCACTGTTCTGAATTCATCAACAGTAAGTGTTTTTGAAGACTTGGAGGTGCTTCCGTCCTTGTTCAAGGAAACAGGGATTACGTCCGATTTTCTTGATTCGGCTATTTCTCTGTCCATATTCGAAATGATGTCAGCATCTTCCACAATGTATCCTTTCAACGAAAGCTGCTTGAATATTTCTCTCTGGGAATTTTCCTCCAGCACCTCATCTCCGTCTATTAAAGGATCGTCTATGCAGAAATAATATGCCCCGCCTATTTCCGTTTCCGTACGGAACAATTTCTCTCCATTCTTGATTATTGCAGACATGTACACCAGGAGCTGGAGCTGTAACCCCTGCACTGCATCGGATAAATCAATATCCTTGTAGGAGGATTTATAATCTATTATATTTATATATGTTTTTCCGTCCTTCTGCAGAGTATCCACTCTGTCAATTCTACCCTGCAGCAGCACGCTTACATCATCATTTATTTTTATTTTCAGAGGCTCAATTGTCTGCGCCCCTTCTTCNNAAATTCTTCACCTATAACAAGCTCCGTGCAGGCAGCCCTGAAATTGCCTTTTTTCAGCTGCTCCACTATGGTATCAGCCGCCCTGCCTATGAGCCTTTTTATCTTTTCCTTCATATATATACTTCGTTGGTTTGCGTTAAGGGCAGTATAATCCATTTCCCCTTCATCAAGTATCTTCTCCGCACAGGATTGAGACAGTGAATATATCTCATCCTTATTGAGTTCCTCAATATTTCCGGCATTTTCTGTTATGTGCTTTGTGAACTGCTCCACAGCCTGATGATAAATATTTCCCAGGTCATAAAATTCAACCTTCTGTACAATTCTCGGCCGGGGTTTAATAATGCCGTCCATAAAGAATTTAAACGG
>DOON01000061.1:2016-6400 GCA_003514865.1 Clostridiales bacterium | reverse complement strand
AAGTATATCTGTTTTTGAAAATATTCCGGAAAATTGGATTTTTCCATCTAACGGAGCAGCGGAGGCAATATTCAGAATTACATTTTTTTTAAGGCCGTCCAGGGGGCTTGTTACAGCACCTGCGTTCAGCGAATATGAAAATGCTATGGTAGCAGCAGGAGCAGATATTGATTATTATTGTCTGAAAGAAGAAAATGATTTTAAAATACAGGATGATATATTTAATAAAATTCAAGAGGGTATAGATGTTGTTTTTTTGTGCAATCCTAACAATCCTACGGGGCAACTAACTGAAAGGTCAACAACGGAAAAAATAGTGCATGCATNNCAAGGAACTGTACAGTATGACGGGTTTCCTTCATAAATATGATAATCTGATTATATTAAAGGCATTTACAAAGATATATGCAATACCCGGCATGCGACTTGGTTACTGCATGTCATCCAATGAAAGGATTTTTGAAGGCCTGAACGTATCAGGACCTCCGTGGAACGTATCATCTATTGCGCAGACGGCAGGAACAGCGGCGCTGACTGAAGTGGGATATATTGAGAAAACTGTTGAATATGTCAGTGCTCAGAGAAGATACTTGTTTGATGAGCTGAAAGCCATGGGTGTAAAAGCATATAGCTCGAATGCAAATTACATACTTTTCAGGCTTGCTGATACATGGGGAGATATTGATTTGAAGGAGGAGCTGCTGAAAAGAGGAATACTTATCAGAAGTTGTTCCAACTATGTAAATTTAGACTCAAGCTATTACAGAATTGCAGTAAAAACCCATGAAGAAAACAAGCTTCTCGTAATGGCATTAAGAGAGATAGCAGGTATAAAATGAAGTCTGTATTAGTTATATTAGACGGAGTCAGTGAAGAGAAATCAGATAGGCTCCATGGAATGACCCCCTTGGAATATGCGCTCACACCTACAATTGACAGCATTGTAAAAAAGGGCATTCACAAAAAGGCCAGCTACTGTGTTGAGGTTAGGGAGCCTGACAGCCTCAGCTGTATACTGTCAGCCCTAGGGGTGGATTCGAGCATTATACCGAGAAACAGAGCGTATTTGGAGGCACTGGCATCGGGGATAAATGTGGAGGATGATGAGGTTGTGCTGAGATGCAATCTGTTAAGCGCAGATGAAAACAGGCTGGAGNNGACGGGATGAAATTTCACCATTTGACAGATTATCGCAGTCTTATGATTGTGAAGGGGAGCAAAGAAATACAGCTGCTTGAAGATATGGCACCACATGAGAATATTGGCATAAATATCTCTGAGCTTTTCAGTGGCGTGGGCAAAATAAATATATTAAATGAATTCATTGAATCAAACAGATTTCTCATAAGAGACAAACAGTATATGTTCTATCCATGGGGAGTCGCAAAAAAATCTTATCTTCCGTCCTTTTTAAATCTTCATGGCAAGACATGCTCCTGTGTCTGCGGTGCGGAAATAATGAGAGGCATTGCTAAGGCCATGGGAATGAATGTTCCTGCTCTTAAAAATGCCACTGGAGATGGGGATACCGATTTGGGGGAGAAGGCGGAAGCCGTACTAAATGGACTTAAGACATATGACGCAGTGGTCGCTCATATAAACGGTGCCGACGAGGCAGCTCATAGGATGAATATGCAGGAAAAAATAAGATTCATAGAAAAAACAGACAGGGAATTCTTGAGAATAATATACGAAAATATCAAAAATACAGCATTAACCATAGTGTCGGATCATCAGACAAGCAGCATTACGGGCAAGCATGAAAAAGGCCCTGTGGATTATATAAGCAACATTAGGGAGGAATTTACATGGCAAAGGTAATAATGGTTCAGGGAACAACATCCAATGCGGGAAAGAGCCTTACTGCCGCTGCACTTTGCAGAATATTCAAGCAGGACGGCTATAAGACAGCCCCGTTTAAGTCACAGAATATGGCACTGAATTCATATATCACAAAGGAAGGGCTGGAAATGGGAAGAGCCCAGGTAATGCAGGCAGAGGCGGCAGGCATTGAACCGGATGTGAGGATGAATCCCATACTTCTAAAGCCTACGGGTGAAAAGGGCTCGCAGGTTGTGCTGAACGGAAAGGTGTTCAGAGACATGACTGCGGGAGAATATTATTCCTACAAGCAGGATATGGTTCCTCATGTGAAAAAAGCATTTGATTCTCTTGCTGAGGAATATGACATAATAGTAATTGAAGGAGCAGGAAGTCCCGCGGAAATAAATCTGAAGGAGCAGGACATTGTAAACATGGGCATGGCTAAAATTGCTGATGCTCCTGTTATTATTGTGGGTGATATTGACAGAGGAGGGGTGTTTGCATCCCTTGCGGGAACCATGCTCCTGTTTGACGAAGAAGAAAAATCAAGAGTGAAGGGCTTTGTTATAAATAAATTCAGGGGGGATGTGAACTTGCTGACGACCGGACTTCATATGCTCAGGGACATTACCGGTGTTCCTGTTCTTGGAGTTGTTCCATACCTGAATGTTGATATTGACGATGAGGACAGCCTTTCGGAGAGACTGGGGAATACAAGCGGTCGAAGCCTCATAGATATTGCTGTCATAAGGCTGCCTAGAATTTCTAACTTCACGGATTTCAATGTGTTTTCTCTGATAAACGGCGTTTCATTAAGATATGTTTCCAACACAAAGGAGCTTGGAAATCCTGATATGATTATTATACCGGGTACAAAAAATACAATTGAGGATTTAAAATGGCTGAGACAATCTGGTCTTGAGGTAAAGATAATAAGGCATGCAAAGGGAGGAAAGGCTCTGTTCGGTGTATGCGGCGGCTATCAGATGCTGGGAGAGGTTATAAATNNAAATGCAGAAGGGGGCGGCAGCATTAAAGGGCTTGGTCTTCTTAAAACTGTTACGAATTTTTCCAGGGAAAAGACAACAAGGCAGATATCAGGAAAAATAAATGTTATAGAAGGATTCTATAGCATTCTTTCCGGATTGGAAATCAAAGGCTACGAAATTCACATGGGAGTTTCGGAAACAATCGAGGGAGTTCCTCTCAGCAATCTTGATGGCAATCAGGACGGATGTATATGCAATAACGTGGCTGGGAGCTACATCCATGGGATATTTGATAACATGAAGGTGGCAGGTGCAATTGTAAAAATATTGGCTGATTACAAAGGGGTGCAGCTTGAAGAAACAGAAGAATTCGACTTTGCAAAATACAAGGAGCAACAATATGATATTTTGGCGGATTCATTCAGGAAATCAGTAGATATGGATGAGATTTACAGGATATTGGGAGTATAATAAAAGAGCTGATGATTCGTAGGTTTAGAATCATCAGCTCTTATTTAATGTTTTCTGTAAATAGATGGTGCAAACAACACCAGCACAGGCAATACTTCCAATCTTCCTATAATCATGCAAGCTGTTAAGATAATTTTGCTCAGTGCGGAAAAATCTGCAAAGCTGCCCATTGGCCCGACTACTTCAAATCCAGGACCGATATTGCTTATGGTTGCTATTACCGCTGAAAATGATGTCATGAAGTCGAAATTATCCAATGAAACAATGATAACCGCAAAAATTATAATAAAAACATAAGCAAAAAAGAAGATGGATATGCTCTTCAATGTATCATCATCCAGAGATTTACCGTCAATCTTTATTGTTTGAACAGAATTAGGGTGGATGGTGTGCTTAACTTCATACAGCAATGATTTAATCAAAACCAATATTCTTATTGATTTCACTCCGCCGGCAGTTGAGCCTGCACATGAACCGAAAAACATCAGAGCAAGAAGCACCGATTTGGAAAACATGGGCCACAGGTTGAAGTCCGTTGTGGCATATCCTGTTGTTGTAACAAGTGTAGAGACCGTGAAAGCTGAATGTCTGAGAGATTCGAAAATATTGTAGCCAAATTTCGGGAGAACATTAAAAAATACAAGCAAGGTACCCAATAAGACGTAGCCGGTGTAAAAACGAAGCTCTTCATTTCTCAATATACTTTTCCAGTCTCTCTTTAGAAACAGCAAATAATAAAGCGTAAAATTTATTCCGAACAAAAACATGCCAATTGTAATAATCCAGTCAATCCAAGGATTGTTATAATACCCGATGCTCAATGCTTTGTTGGAGAAACCTCCTGTACCCGCAGTTCCAAATGCGTGTATAAATGAATCGAAGACTGGCATTCCGGCAGCAATAAGCAGGAGCACCAGCACCGCAGTCATACCACCGTAAATAATATATAATATTTTTGAAGATTCCGAGAGTTTTGGAACTAATTTGCCAAACGTCGGGCCAGGGCTTTCGGCACGCATTAGAAAAACGGAACGCCCGCCGATTAAGGGAGCAAGAGCCATTGTAAAAACAAGGAAACCCATTCCTCCTATCCAGTGAGT
>DOON01000061.1:0-1960 GCA_003514865.1 Clostridiales bacterium | reverse complement strand
TCTTGCGCATTTCATTTTTTTCCACATGCATTCTTTTCAATACTAATCCAATAGCGCCGCATATAAATATTGAAATAATAAATGCATGTGCTTCATAACTTTTATCTGCAACAGAAATAACAAAAGAAGGAAACATAAGTATTGCTTCCCAAAACAATACAATACCTAATATTTTAAGAACTACTCTGACGTTCACTTTATATCCTCCGTTAATCCTCTAATATTTCATTGAGGTCGGTAATAAATCCTGTCTTGGTAACAACTATAATTTTATCGCCTTCCTTAATAAAATCATTTCCGTAAGGAATTATGATTTTTTTATTTCTTACAAGTGCTCCTATCAATACATCCTTTTTAAGGTTTAAATCCTTGAGCTTTATATTTACGAGGCTGGGTGAATCCTTAACAGTAAACTCGGCAACTTCCGCTTCATCATCCAATATTTTGTAAAGCTTTTCAACAGCAATCCCTTGTGAGTTATCTAATGCACGCACATATCTCAGTATGTTGTTGGCAGTTGTCAGCTTAGGGCTTATTATGCTTTCAAGTCCAATTTTTTTAACTATAGGAATATAATTGTGGCGGTTTATTTTCAGTATCACCTTCGGAACTCCGCACTGATGGGCATACAATGAAGAGATAAGATTTTCTTCATCCATACTCGTGAGTGCTATTGTAGCATCAACCGACGGAATGTCCTCATTGTCAAGAACCTCTTGATCGGTGCCGTCACCTAAAATAATCAGTGCATTTGGGAGCATGTCGCTGAGAAGGACACATCTTTCTCTGTTCAATTCTATAATCTTTACATTCATGCCCAACTCATCCAGAAGCCATGTAAGATAGATAGCTATCCTGCTGCCGCCTATTATTGTAATGTTTTTAACCTTGTGCGTGCTTCTTCCCAAATAATTGAAGAATTTAGAGAGAGCACCTCTCTCTCCCATAACATATACCGTGTCCCCTACGGAGAATTTAAAGCTGCCCTTTGGTATTAAAATTTCATCATTCCTTCTCACTGCGCAGAAAAGAACCTTTGACGGAAGCGTCTTAGTAAGGTCTATTAATTTTTTATCGATGATGCTATCTGTTTCGAGAGCGCGAAATTCAACCATTTCAAGCATGTTGCCCGCAAAGGCCTCAACATTTGTTGCAGAAGGAAATTGTACCATACGGGCTATTTCTGCAGCCGCATCCATTTCAGGATTAATTACCATATCCAGCTCAAGCTCGGATTTCAGCATTTTATATTCATTTGAATAGTCTGTATTTCTTATTCTGGCCACGGTGTGCTGCGCGCCTAATTTTTTTCCTATAACGCAGCATATCATATTGAGCTCGTCACCGTCGGTTACGGCAATAAGCAAATCTGTATCACCTATATTCGCTTCTTTTAAAATTTCAACACTTGCTCCGTTTCCTCTTATGCACATTATATCAAGTGTTTCATCGGCATGATTCAATACGTCTGCATTGTTGTCGATCAATATTATATCATGCTCCTCGGTGGAAAGTTGCTGAGCTAGCGTATAGCCAACTTTACCTCCACCAACTATAATAATTTTCATTGTATCCTCCAAAATAAACCAATAGTAAATATTCAATAAATTATACCACATAGTATATAAAATGCAAGAAAATTTGGACTTGAGGACCTGAGGGAAACATTTGCATCCGATGTCATAAAACTGACGCGGCGGAAAATTGACATTGAGTCGGAAAAGTGACACTCAAAAATAGTATATTTTTTATCAAGTGGCTTTTTAGGGAAAAATGAGGGATGCCGCAGATATTTGAAATTGGCATGGTTATTGCTTAAATATTATTATATAAACTTAAAAAGGGAGAGACAAATATGAGAATTGAAAATCATCCTATTCTCGATTTCCATAAGGATAAAAAAATAAACTTCACTTTTAATGGTGAAGCCGTAGAAGGATATGAAGGCGAGACGATTGCT
>DOON01000222.1:1508-12577 GCA_003514865.1 Clostridiales bacterium | reverse complement strand
ATGTCCTCATAACAAAAGCCACTCATTCCTTAGGCTGGAGACACGGCCACGCCGCCATTGTAACGGACGCTGAAAATAGCGAAACACTTGAGGCAATTATTCTAGGAAGCAACACAATGCTCCAGAATATAAATAAATGGAGAGTATATCCGTCCTTCATCATGCTTAAGCTCAAGGACACCTCTCCCGAAAAGCTTGATGAAGTTGCTCAGTTTGCTAAAAACAATCTGAATGACATACCCTACGGACTGACAGTAGGACTCACATCTAAAAAGAATCCTGCGCCGGAAAATATAAAGTCCACCCAATGTTCACACCTTGCGTGGTACCCGTTCATGCAATTCGGCTATGATACAGACTCCGATGGCTCATGGCTCGTTACCCCAAAAGATATCGCCAACAGCGATTTGTTTGAGGTTGTGCAGATTTACGGTGTAAACCCAGAGGAGATATGGCCGTAAGGCTTTAAAGGCAAAGAAAGGCCATAGCTTGATGCTATGGCCCTCTATGTATTAATCTTCAAATTGTTTGCTGTCTATGCCCTCAAATTCGTCGTCGTACTCATCGTCATCATCAAAGTCGAAATCATAGTCATCGTCTTCATAGTCATCGTCATATTCGTCGATTTCCATGTCGCCGAACAATTCTTCTTCAACTACTGATAAATCCTCATCCAATAAATCCAGGTACTCGTTTACTTCATCCTGCTCTTCAACAATGTCATCCATTGCATCTGCGATTTCTTCAACAACTTCCATCAAAGCATTGAATAATTTGCCTTCCTTGGTATCCGCCTTAACATCCAGGCCATCAGCCAAGCCTCTTAAATAAGAAATTTTTTCATACAGAAAACCCATAGTATTTCCCTCCTTATACTCTTGACAGATATTCACCTGTCCTGGTGTCTATCTTTATTTTATCGCCAATTTCAACAAACAGCGGCACATTAACTTTAGCCCCTGTTTCAACAATGGCAGGTTTATTAGCTCCTGTTGCAGTATCACCCTTAAATCCAGGTTCTGTTTCAGTAATTTCAAGCTCAACAAAGTTTGGTGCGCTTACTTCAAATGGCTTTCCTTCATAGAATCTCATCTGTGCAAATTCATTTTCCTTAATATAAACAATTGCCTCAGACACTTGATCATAGTTTAACGGAATTTGCTCGAATGACTCAGGATCCATGAAATAATATAGCTCCCCGTCATTATATAAATATTGCATATCCTTTGATTCTATACGTGCAAGAGGGAATTTTTCAGTAGGATTGAATGTTTCCTCCCTTGTAGCCCCTGTCACGATATTTTTTAACTTTGCTCTAACAAAAGCCGCTCCCTTACCCGGTTTAACGTGCTGAAAATCAATTACTTGCCATAATCCATTATTCCAAGATATAGTAATGCCTTTTTTAAAATCACTTGCTGTAACCATTGATTGTCTCCTCCTTATGAATATTATAACCAGCTGACTGCTGCTTATTCCTTTATTATTGTTCTTCCTGTTACAGGAACAACAGTAACGCTCTTTTCTTCTCTTGTCTTAGTATCAGTAATTGTAAAGGTTCCCGGATGAACAGGTGTACCGTCAGCATTAAAGTACAGTTCTCCCGTTCCGGTATATTTTATTTTATATCTTTCCTTAACCAACACTGTTTTAATAATCACGGTGTTATTCTTCAGATAATATCTTCCTGTGCCGGAGTTGACGGCAATCTGATATTTTCCGGCGGAGCCTTTCATAGCTTCCATCTGAATAAACCTTGCATCACCTAAAAATTCTTCCGCCACCTTATCCATATATCTGAAATTGGCTGAAATTTTAGGCATGCTCACAGCCATTAAAATTCCGATTAAAGAAAATACAGTAATTACTTCCAAAAGAGTAAAACCATCGTCTTTCATGGACAATCTCCAAGATAACTACCTATCCCATTTTATAAATTAATTCAAGGTTTGTCAATGTTTTAATGCGTTTTTTTGAAAATTTGTCTTTTTTTAACTACCCCTCATATAATAAATCTGGCACATTTCATAATTCCGACCATTTTTTAAAAGCACCAAGGTTACCATCACTGCTTTAGCATCTCTGAACTTTGTTCCCTCAGGATAAGGTACCATCCTCAGCTCTGCTACGTATGTACCCAACCCTGCATTGGCAGTATCGTTCATGCTGCCGTTACCATAAAATATTTTTCCTTTTCTCACCTCAAATATATAGCAGTAACGTTCATCAATACCGTATCTGAAAGATACCTTGTCCACAGCAACCTCTCCGCCGTAGCTCAAAGCGCTCGATTGATCTGACTTTATATAGACTATTTTCCCGGATTCCATCACCTTAACCGATAAAAAATTCAAAATATACTGAGAATGAAATTCCAACTCAGATTCATTCCGGAGCAATTCAGCGCTTTTGAAATTAACCGTTAGGATAGTCATGGCGAAAATAGCAATAATACTTACAATTACCATGGATATTAAAAGTTCAGCCGTTGTAAAGGCACTTGTCTTGTTCTTCATCTTTATTCTCACAAATTAAACCCTGCATAATAAAGCAGCATCTCCGACTCTTTGGCGCCTGATCTTACCTCTGCATATGAGGGTATACAGACTACTATATCAGCGTAGGTGCGCTTTTCTGTCCCTGATTCAGAAATGTAGACCGAGCTAACGATAACGATGAGCCTTCCGCCCAAAAATGTCAGATTTCTGCGATTAATTATTTCAGTACGTGGATTTTGTCCTTTGGCACATCCGGAAACATTATCAAGTATGTACCGCTTGTAACTGTTCACAAAAATTTCCTCCGCACCTTCATCATCATCCGGATTATCAGTCAAATACTCATCAGCCAACCTCAGCCCTTTCTCGCGGGCATCACACATCAATTCATATATGTTGGAATACGTCCTATTTAGACCGTCCTCAGACAAATAAAACGCCTTTCTCAGCTCGCTGTTGGATTTTCTTATCCTGAACTGACCCATTGCTACGCTCAGCATGAGGGATGCAATAACCGTTACTGCCGCAACAATCACAACTACAAGCACCATGACAGAGCCTCTTTTATCATATACCACCGGCAATCCTGCTCCCCTCAATATAGTTAATTATTTCACCTTTATCAAGCACAAATACCTCAATTCTATAAAGTATGACACCCTGGGTTATTCTTACCAGAGAACCATATTCGCTCTCTGTCTGCTCCATATGCTTTTCATAACAGCCCGTATCCGCATTATATGAAAAATCCATTTCATTTATCGCTCCAACATCAGCAGACTTGAATTCCTCGATAATCCTCTGTGCTTCCATCAATGATTTGAATTCTCTGCTGCTCTCATTGTTTATATGTGCAGAAAGCGTCATCATTGACATCAGAGGTATTATTGCAACAGCCAATATGCTTAATGCAATTATAGCTTCAATCAGTGTAAAACCGTCTGTATTAGTTTTCATAACAAATCACCCTTTAATTTTAATCCAATGAATAAAAGCTCACCCTGGTTACGGCGTTAATTCTTCCGCTCCCAAGCTCTAACACATTTACACTGCCCACAGCAGCATTTACACCTTCCTTTTTAATATCATCCATGAAGCTCAGCAAACATTCATATGTGCATTCAAACTCAATTTCCGATGTAAGAACATCCGCACCGCCTGCCACATCTGACTCTTGATAAAATCTTATTTTTTTTATTTCCATTCCGTTGCTTTCGCATAAATCATTTAAAAACAGCATTGCATCCTCAGTGTACAGACAGATTTCATCCCATATATATACATTATCCGGCAAGCTTACATTCTTGCTCATATACATATCCGCGGCTCTGATGTTATCATGCATGTGATGAAATTGCTCCTTTATGTCTCTGTATTTATCCATAGTCCCTGTAATACTTGCGTATATCTCTGTTAATATACCCGAATATGTCAGAACAATCGCTATGCATAAAACAAGCAACAATAATGAAATTCTTGCGCTATTAACCTTCTCTGTGATTTTCATTCTTTCCATATCCTTCATGGACGCACACTCCGCAGCACACAGTGAACCGTATATACGTATCCTTCTTCCGGCTTTCCGCTTCTTGACACCTCATCAATATAAATATCCTCAACATGAGATAATCTCCTCAGGTTGCTCAAAAATAAGGCAATCTCCTCAATTGAGCCAGATGTGCAATCTGCACTTACACCTGCAATTCCTACATGCATTGATCGAAGGCACGTATTTTCAGGCAAGGCAGAAAATATGCACCTGAATATTTCCGAATCCGCATAGCTTTCTGTTTCGATTTTATTTTTAAGCGACTCCATATCCGCAATACTTTTTTCATTATTATAGTTTTCCGCCTTCAGCCTCTCTATTTCATTATTAAGCAGGATATTTTCATCACTTGACACATATGCCTCCATATGTTTGTACTCCCTGTTCAGCGTAAAGGCAAATACAACTACAATAATAAAAAAAAGTGACGATGCAAGAACAATACCCATAGTTGCCGCAGTCTTTAAGTCACTTATTTCATAATATTTAGATTTGTGAAGCCTATAAGATCCTCTTCCTTCATTAAGCGCCGCAAGCACAGGCATAAAACAGCGTCCGTCATAGCACGCTTCATCAATCCCCTGCAAAAATATCGGCAGCTCCGTAACTATTTCAACAGCAGGCAGCTCATCAGACATGCTTTCACTGAAAGATGGCAGAAGCCCTTTGATTTCTGAATTGAATATATACATCCTGCTTATTTTGCTTTCTTTGTCTATTGACTGGTAGTACCTGATACATCTGATTATCTCATCCAAACATGTGTTTAAGAGATTGCTCCCGGAAGGATAACTCCTGTCCATATACATGGCGGCCTCCTCCGCAGCAATGCCTCCCGCCGTGCCATGATAAATTTCGGCAGTTCTTGAAAAATCGCTTACACCTCTGTTCATGACTGTGAAGCTGATTCTTTTCTCCCCTATATCCGCAAAGGCCGACACCTTTTCCTTCAAGTTCCGAAGCTTATTTACACAGCTGCAATATATTTCAAATCCTGCAGGTTTCAGACCTGATTTTAAGGAAAGCTCCCTATAGCCAGCCAGCAATTCTTCCGGGATGCAATAAATTATATACCATGCATATTTTTCATAAGTGCAATCTGCAGCAACCTCATAGTGCATCCTGTAATCAGATGAGTTAAATGGCATGAGCTGACTCAGCTCATACCCTATCATAGACATTATTTCATTTCTTTTTTTAAGTAACGGTAGTCTGAGCCTCCGCACTATTACGCTTTTGGAGTTTATGACAAATACACTCCTTCTTGTATTAATCCTGTTCCTGCACAGTATTTCCCTGATTCTCTCCGCCACATAATCCACATCCGCAATATTCCCGTCGTCATCAACTCCCCGGGAAATCCCCTCACAAACGCACCGCAGCCTTGACAGCCTACCCTTCTTCACCGAAGCCTGAGCAATATTAANNAATATTCAACCTATATTTACAAATTATGGTATGTAGATTATATATAAACAGACAAATTATGTCAAAGAATTTAATATTAAAAAATCATAAAATGTGTTTCAAATACTTCACAATGAAGAAATTTGTCGATTGTTGTCGAGGATTGTTCATGTATGCTTACTGCATGTTGCTTTCTCTATTTATATAAAAATGTTAATATACCAATTAATGAATTCTGTCCCGTAAAAGATGTATGTCAATGCAGCCAAGGATATGAAGGGGCCAAATGGTATTTCATCCTTTCTGCTCTTTATTTTCAATCCTAATAAAATCAGTGATATAATCGCACCCGAAACAAATGATGTAAGAGTGATAAAAAGCACTCCTCTTATGCCGAAGAGAAAACCAAGCGCCGCCATAAGCTTTATGTCGCCGCCACCCATGGCGTTTGTAAGAAAGGCTATTGCCAGAAACAGCCCGAAGCCTGTGAGACTTCCCAGAAAGCTGTTGTACAGTCCCGCTCTCTCAATGAATATGAAAATAGCTCCCGCAACCGCCAATGCAATATTGGCACCATCGGGGATTATTTTATGCTTTAAATCGATAAAGCTGATGACAACTAAAATGCTGATTATGATGCAATATATTTCAGAAGTCAGGCTAAAGCCGTATTTCAGATATACTAATGCATACAATATTCCGTTCAGCAGCTCTATAAGAGGGTATTGCGGAGAATAGCCTTCGCCGCAATACCTACATTTTCCTCTGTTTGCTATGTAATTTACCACCGGAAGCATATCGATGAGATTCAGCCGGTGACCGCAACTCCCGCAGGAGGACGGCGGTTTTACAATTGATATTCCTGCAGGTATGCGAAAGATGCATACGTTGAGGAATGAGCCTATAAACAGGCCGCTTATTAAGAAAATCAGTGGCATTGCCATTTCCAATGTAATGATTGACCATCCTTATTTTTTCTAAATTGCTAAATACAATAAAAATGTGCCCCGGTGTCTTCCTATTTTCTGAGTATCTTTGTTATTTAACTAATGTGAATGCGTTATCTTCTATTACAGTTTGTTTCTTACCATTACNNTAATCCATAATACTTTCATCCCATTCATGCTCTGTAGAAGCAGTGGCACCTTTTCTAATTAACTTATCATCATTGTTTTTCGCTTCTTGTAATCTTGCTGATTTGATTATTTGTTCGGCAGTTGCTACATCAGCATTAATTCTTGATTCATCCTGAATTCCCAAAAACCTCGGCACTGCAATCGCCATAATTGCCGCCAGCACTGCCAGCACCACAATCAATTCAATCAATGTGAATCCTTTTTTGTTTTTTAAGCTGTTAATTAACCTAAACATCTTTTTCTCCTCTTCTTTTATAATCTTTTATATAAACATCCAACAATACTAATATGCAATCATTGCAGTGCCTTTGCCGAACGCTTTATATCTGAGCTTTTTGTATACCGCCACCCGTTACTGAACCGTTTTTACCATGTCAAACATTGGTGTTACCATTGCTATTACTATGAAACCTATGATTATTCAGCTGAGCACTATCATTATGGGCTCAATCATTGTTGTGAGCCGCTGTACTGCAGTATCCACTTCTTCATCATAAAAATCTGCCGTTTTATCCAGAATTTCCTCTATGTAGCCTGAGTCCTCACCTATTTTTATCATGGAGTGAACCATGGGAGGGAAAACTCCCTGCTGCTTCAGGGGCTGGGACAGTGCCATGCCTTTTCGCACATCTTCCTTCGCCTCAATGATTTTACTTCCTATATATGTGTTGCCCGTTACACCTGAAACAGTGTCCAGTGCCTGCAACAATGGTACCCCACTTCCCATGAGTGTTGACAACGTCCTTGTGAATCTTGAGGTGGCGACCCTGAGGGCTAAATTTTTAACTACGGGTATTTTGAGTTTGTAGTAATCCTCTTTATATTTCACCTTTGGATTTTTCAGCAATGCCCATATTCCCACGATCATAACCAGCAATGCCATTACAAATATATACCAGTAATGCTNCAGCCCATTGCTCAGGTTTATTAGCATTGTAGTAAGCGGCGGAAGCTCCACTCCCGAGCTTGAATACATTTCCACAAATGTAGGCATTATCGTAGTCAGAAGAAACACAACCACTACAACGCACACAATCGCAAGTATTGCGGGGTATGTCATTGCCGACTTTATTTTGTTTTCTATTTTATATTCCTTTTCAAAGTGCACTGCCAGCCTGTCCATAATCAAATCTATGTTACCGCTCAGCTCTCCCGCCTCAACCATGCTTATGAAAATTTGCGGAAAGGCGTCCTTGTGGTAGTACAATGCTTCGGACAGAGTATTTCCCTTTTGAAGGTCCTCGTACATTCGCCCGATAATTTTTGCAAGGCGTTTGTTTTCCGTCTGCTGCCTGAGTATGTCAAGGCTGCTGACTATGGTTACACCGGCTCTCAGCATGGCATGCAGCTGCTTGCAGAAAACCGCCAGATCCTTGGACCTTATTCTCTTCACAGAAATANNAGACTTGTCAATATTTATTATGGTATAGCCATTTTGCTTCAGGTATTCAATTACCTCAACCTTTGATTTGGCGCTGTACTTTATTTTGTGCCTTTTTCCCGATTGGTCTATCACACTGCATTTGTATGCTGCCATATGCTCTTCCCTCTCATATGATAAGTCGCTTCTGTATTAACGCTGATTTACGATGCTCTTGTTGTGCCTGTGAAGATATTCTATGGGGTCTTTACACTATTTTAAATACTATCTGTGAAAATTCATCTATTGTTGTGACTCCTGAAAGCACAAGCTCAAGACAGTTGTCTCTCAGTGTTTTCATTCCCGATTTCTGTGCAGCGGCAGCAAGCTCATCTGCATTTCTTCCGTTTTGCACTGCTTCTCTTACACCTTTATCCATCTTCAGTATTTCATGAATTGCAATTCTTCCGCTGTAGCCTGTATAATAGCATTTGGGACATCCTATGCCTCTCTGAAGAGTTACTTCCCCCTCAACTCCCAGCAGCTCTTTTTCAATATCTCTGGCATCATATTCAGTTTTACAGTTTGTGCATATTCTTTTTACAAGCCTTTGTGCCACGATGCCTCTCAAGGATGCGGCTACTAGGAATGGCTTTATCCCCATATCCTGAAGCCTCATAACTGTTGAAGGAGCATCATTCGTATGGAGTGTAGATATTACAAGGTGACCTGTAATAGCTGCTCTTACCGCTATTTCTGCCGTTTCCTCGTCCCTTATTTCTCCGACCATTATTATGTCAGGGTCCTGTCTGAGTATTGATCTGAGGCCTGTGGCAAATAAAAGTCCCGCCTTTGTATTAACCTGCACCTGGTTAATTCCTTCTATCTTGTATTCAACTGGATCTTCAACCGTAATTATATTTTTATTGATTTTATTTAGCTCGTTTAATGCGGCATACAATGTTGTTGTTTTACCGCTACCTGTTGGTCCGGTTACTAAAATTACTCCGTTTGGAGAATCCATTATTGCATCGAACATCTCCATATTTTCCATAGTAAATCCAAGCTCTTCTTTTGATTTAAGGAAGTTTCCTCTGTCGAGGAGACGCATTACTATTTTCTCTCCATACACTGTGGGAAGCACCGAAATACGCAAATCAACCAGTGAATCGTCTATTTTCATTTCGATTCTTCCGTCCTGGGGCACTCTCTTCTCCGCAATGTTCATACCTGCCATGATTTTAATTCTCGTCACTATTGCCGACTGGGTATGCTTTGACAGTGTAAGTATTTCCTGTAGATCGCCGTCAACTCTGACTCTCACTCTTATTCTGTTTTCAAGTGGTTCTATATGTATGTCGCTGGCACCCATTTTAAGCGCCTGTTTTATGAGAGAATTTATGAGCCTTACAACCGGCGAGTTGCTTACAGTGAAGTCTACCTCTTCGTTTATTGCGTCAAAATCCTCATACATGAGATTCTCTCTGTTAAAGTCCTCAACGGCCTTCTCAGCGCTTCTCCTGCCCATGTGCTTCTCAATTGCTGTTGCTATCTGACTCTTGAAGGACAGGACTACCTCGGCTTTTTTACCGGATTCCATCTCTATGTCCTCAATATCGAATATATTGAGGGGGTCGCTCATTGCAACCAGAATTTTGTCGTTCATTATTTTAATAGGGATTGCATTTGTTCGTCTTGCAAGCTTTTCTGATATGAGCGCTGTAGCATCTATGTTAATGTAATAGTTATCCAGATTTACTATTTCAAGCCCCAGTTGCTCTGACAGCCCATTAAGCATTGACTTCTCTGTCAGATACCCTTTTTCTATAAGAATTTCACCTATTTTTTTACCGCTTGTTTTCTGTGTCTTCAGTGCGTCATCAAGCTGTTCCCGTGTTATTTCTTTTTTATTCAGGATAATTTCACCAATTTTTACATTTTTATTAAATTTATACACATTTTCTCCTATTATACCCAAAATAACCCATCAATTTAATTATATTATTATAACCATAATTTGTCAATTGTTGCTTTATTATGTAACAAGTATCTTTTATTAATTTTTCATTATATCGCCTCTTCTTGAATGTTGCCCTCCTTTTATTGCTATCAATGAATAAGGGTTATGTCAAAAAAAATAAAACTGCTGCATAATATGCAGCAGTCTGAATTGCTTGTTGTTATTTATTTCTTTGTTTGTCTTTCTGAACAACGCATGTTCCGCTTGCTCTGCAAACAACGATTGGCTCTTCGAGGAAATCACATGCTGAATCGTTTATATCCTTTCTCGGAACTATTACCTTTCTTGCTTCAAACTTCATTTTTCTTGAAGAATTTCCTGTTGAAATAATTTCTCCCTCTGCCTCGATATAATCTCCGGCAAATACAGGTGCTAAAAACTCAACACTGTCATATGCAACAAACAGTCCCTCGTCTCCGTCATTTCTGATCAAAAGCTCTGTAGCAACATCTCCGAAAAGTCCAAGCATTCTTGCGCCGTCTACCAAGTCTCCGCCATAGTGAGCATCATGTGCGCTCATTCTCAATCTGATTAATGATTTCATTTTTTACCTCCAAATTTTTTGCTTCCTCTTGTCACTTGCCCAGTGACAAGATTATTTTAGCATTGAATTGGACAATTGTCAATTTTAATCATATTATTTGCACAGTCTCGTTCATCAAAATATTTGCTTCCTCCGGTTGCATACTTTGGGAATCGCTGCTTCGTTCACGTATTTGCTTACTCGCTTTCGCTCATNNTCATGTAAATCCAAAACAAAACAGACACCCTTTGCGAGCGTCTGATGATTACTTCATTATCTTAATCCGTTGTATCCTTGAAGGCATCCTTCATTTTTCCGAAAAAGCCCTTTTTCTCGTCCTTCTCTTGGTTTTCACCCATTTCCTTGGCGAATTCCTGCAGAGCGGCTTTTTGTTTTTCCGTAAGCTTTTTAGGAATCTCGACCTTTACTCTCACGTATTGGTCTCCCTTGCCTGAGCCTCTTAGATTTTTTATACCTTTGTTCTTAAGTCTGAATACAGTTCCTGTCTGAGTTCCCTCAGGCACCTCGTATTTTACTTTTCCTTCGAGTGTGGGAACCTGAATTGAGCCTCCCATT
>DOON01000222.1:458-1487 GCA_003514865.1 Clostridiales bacterium | reverse complement strand
TTCGCACCATACGTCATTTCCGTCTCTCTCAAACAGCTCATGGGGCCTGACATTTAAATAAACATACAGATCTCCTGCAGGACCTCCGCGCTCTCCGTGGTTGCCCTCGCCTCTTAACGGAATAACCGAGCCTGTATCAACCCCTGCCGGGATGTTGATGGACAGCTTTCTCGTCTTCTTTTCCTTGCCTGTTCCGTTGCATTCCGTGCATGGTTCTTCAACCACTTCTCCGGAGCCGCCGCAGGTTGAGCACACCTTTGTGCTTGCAAACTGACCGAAAGGAGTTCTTTGGACAGTCTTGATACTTCCCGAGCCGTTGCAGGTAGGACATGTTTTCTTGCCTGTTCCTTCTTTTGCTCCTGAGCCGTCGCATACATGGCATTTTTCTATACGGCTTATCTTTATTTCTTTCTTTGTTCCGAATGCTGCCTCTTCAAAATCTATATCCAGCTTGATTTTAAGGTCTGAGCCTGCCTTGGGGCCTGTTCTCTGAGCCCTGCCACCGCCTCCGCTGAAACTTCCTCCGCCAAAAAAGTCACCAAATATGTCGCCGAATATATCTCCGAAATCCGTAAATCCTGCCCCGCCTCCGCCAAAGCCTGAATTCTGATCAAAAGCCGCGTGGCCGAACTGGTCATATCTNNTTATTTCTTTTTCATCAGCACTTTTGCTTACGCCTAATATTTCATAATAGTCCCGTTTTGACACTTTTTCACCGCCTTGACATTTAAACATGACACCAAGCTAAATCCCTTGGATTTAGCTTGGTAACTAACGTCATTTATTATATATATCTTCCTGAATTTTTTCAAGAATTTATTTTATTACTTATAGTTATTATTTATCGTCGTCATTAATTTCTTCAAACTCAGCGTCCACAACATTGTCATCATTTTGTGCGGCACCCTGACCGAAATCAGGAGCATCCTGAGGACCGCCCTGTGCACCTGTCTGTGCATAAAGCTTCTGAGCAAGTTGGTTGAATACTTCTGTAAGCTTTTCAGTCTTAGCCTTCATCTGGTCGGCGTC
>DOON01000222.1:0-350 GCA_003514865.1 Clostridiales bacterium | reverse complement strand
CACTTGCTTTTTCTTCGTCAGAAATTTTGCCTTCCAAGTCCTTCAGTGTTTTTTCTGTCTGGTATACCAATGTATCTGCATTGTTTTTAACTTCGATATCTTCTTTTCTCTTTTTGTCCTGATCAGCAAATTGTTCAGCTTCTTTTACTTTTCTTTCTATTTCATCATCCGACATCTTTGTTGAAGAAGTGATTGTGATTTTTTGCTCTTTCCCTGTTCCCAGGTCCTTTGCGCTTACATTTACGATACCATTGGCATCTATGTCAAATGTTACCTCTATCTGCGGAATTCCTCTCGGTGCCGGAACTATTCCTGTGAGCTGGAATCTGCCTAATGTAATATTATCCGTA
>DOON01000260.1:528-5628 GCA_003514865.1 Clostridiales bacterium | reverse complement strand
TGGGACTTACCAAAAATACCGGATTTATGTATGCAAAGAAAAATATCAGATGCAATGCCATATGCCCGGGAGGAATCGCAACAGAAATCGGAAACAGTGAATTTATGAAGAACATTAATCAGCAGGGGGCTGCTCTGACAGGAGCGGGTCTTGTTCTTAATCCGAGATACGGACAACCGGGTGAAATCGCCGCGGTAGCGGTATTCTTAGCAAGCGACGAATCGGCTTTTGTGAACGGTCAGTGCATACAGGTTGATGGAGGCTGGACTGCATACATGTAGTCGTTGATGTGAAGATTAGCATAAAAGGTATAACAAGATAAATTTGATTTATTAATTAGATTCTGTTAATATAAAGAGCAGCCTCATGGCTGCTCTTTATATTACTCAAAAAACGAGATTGAAGAAACTCTATTTTTTTAAGCTTAAATTAAGCTTTAGAGTGGTATTATATAACACTGTGCATTAATAAAAACGATCCTATTGAATTACTTTATAGGATCTGGAAAATATAATGGTGAAGGAGTGAAACTTTGAAAAAATTATTGCCTTTTATGAAAAAATACATGAAATATGCTGTGCTGTGTCCCATAATGATGATATTGGAAGTGCTGGCTGATATAATTATACCATATCTCATGGCTCTTATTGTTGATGTTGGTATTGCGGGAAGAGATGTGGTTTATGTTGTGAAAATGGGAATTATTATGATTTTTGCCGCGCTTTTCGGGATGGTTATGGGAATAATAAGCTCTCATTACGGTGCGACGGCAGGCTATGGATTTGCAGCGGAAATAAGAAAAGAAACGTTTAAAAAAGTGCAGGGATTTTCGTTTGCCAATCTGGATAAATTCTCCGTATCATCGCTTATTACGCGGCTGACCAACGACTGCAACACACTGCGGCAGGTGGCTATGATGAGTCTGCGCATGGCAGTGCGTGCGCCGTTCATGATGATTTTTGCGCTGATTATGGCTCTCAGGATAAATGCTCCTTTGGCTGCGGTATTTATGGTTACAATCCCGCTGACAGTGGCATTGATTGCACTGATACTTACGAAGGCGAGACCGCTTTTCTTAAAAATGCAGTCACGTGTGGATAGGGTAAATGCGGTAATTCAGGAAAATCTGATAGGAATAAGGGTTGTCAAGTCATTTAACAGACAAAAGTATGAAGAGATGAAATTTAAGGAAAGAAACGATTCTTTCAGAGATACTGCTCTTAAAGCGATATCCATAATAATTTTCTTTATGCCGATTTTGACGCTCATAACTTATGCAACCATAATAGCGGTGCTGTGGTTTGGCGGAAAGCAGATAGTTGCCGGAACAATGGGAAGCGGAGAGCTGCTGTCATTCATTACATATATTACTCAGATACTGATGTCCCTGATGATGCTCACATTCTTTTTCATGCAGTTTTTGAGAGGGTCAGCTTCTGCGGCAAGAATTGCGGAGGTGCTTGATACAGAAACTGAAATCATAGAAATCGACAACCCTGTTATGAGCGTTAAGGATGGTTCTATATCCTTTAGGGATGTGAGCTTTTCATATCCTTTAAGCTCGGAAAAAGCTCTTAAAGATATAAATTTTGAAATAGCCACGGGAGAAACTATAGGTATTATCGGCTCAACAGGCTCATCAAAGTCAACTCTCATCCAAATGATTCCAAGACTTTACGATGTGACGGACGGAAGTGTTGCGGTTGGCGGAATTGACGTGAGGAAGTACCACCTTGAGACACTGAGAGATGAGGTTGCATTTGTTCTTCAAAAAAATGTCCTGTTTACTGGAACAATCAGAGAAAACATGAAGTGGGGAANNGTCACAGGCATGGGAATTTGTATCTTCATACGACGACGGACTGGATCACAAGGTAGAACAGGGCGGAGACAACTTCTCCGGAGGACAGAAGCAGAGGCTGACTATTGCCAGAGCACTTATTAAATCACCTAAAATTCTTATACTTGATGATTCCACAAGTGCGGTGGATATGACTACGGATGCTAAAATACAGCGTGCATTCAAGTCTGAATTAAGTGATATAACAGTAATTATAATTGCACAGAGAATTTCCTCTATACAGCATGCTGACAGAATAATTGTAATGAACGAAGGGAAGATTGAATCAACAGGAAGTCATGAAGAATTAATAGCTAATTCTCCAATATACAGAGAAATTTATGAATCTCAGCAGAAAGGAGTGGTAGGACAATGATGAAGGGTATGAAGGAGCAAGGAAACACAGGGAAAGGTCCGAGACAGCTCAGACCCGAAGATGCGAAANNCATAAGATTGTTCAGCTACTTCAAATTTAATAAAATGCTGTTTTTTGGAGGAATATTTTTCATAGTTTTAGGCTCTGCTGCGGAAATAGGCATAAACGGAATGCTCAGCCCCGTAATAGATACATTGGTTGGTAATTATGACAAGAGCAGGTTTATAACATATATAGCAATAATGGTTTTAATGGTCGCGGTAATTGCCTCTTCACAATATGCTGGTAATTTGTTCATGGCGCGTCTAGCTCAGAAAACAGTGCATAAAATTCGTGAGGAAATGTTTGAGCACATGGAAAAGCTGCCGGTTTCATATTTCGACAGTCATACTCATGGGGAGCTCATGTCAACATTTACAAACGACGTTGATATGCTGAATCAGTCTCTGGAGCAGAGCGTATCACAGGTTTTGATATCAGTTGTTACTGTGGTTGGTACATTTGCCATGATGTTATTTTTAAGTCCGCTCATGACATTGGTTGTTGCAGTAATGCTTGGGCTGATGCTGCTTGTGGCGAAAAATATAGGTCAGAAATCCTCGTCAAATTTTCGTATCCAGCAGGCTGCAATGGGTGAAATGAACGGATATATTGAAGAAATGATGTCAGGTCAGAAGGTTGTAAAAGTGTTCAATTATGAGGACAGGGCAATTGAAAGCTTCAATGAAAGAAACGAGGAAATGAGAAAGGCAAGCACCCGCGCATCAACGTATGGTGTGATGATCATGCCAATCATGGGTAACCTGTCATATGTGAAATATGCTATTGTATCAATGCTGGGAGCATATCTTGTCATGCTCAACAAATTCAGTATAGGAAACCTGGCATCATTTCTACAGTACACAAGGACCGTATCCCGTCCTATCACTCAGGTTTCAAACCAGCTTAACACACTGTTTGCTGCATTGGCAGGAGCGGAACGAATTTTCAGAGTGCTGGATGAAAGTATAGAAACGGATGAAGGTGATGTTGTGCTTGTATCAGAATGCGAAGGCAAGAACAATCTGTGCTGGAAGCTTCCTAAGGAAGACGGAGGCGTTGAGCTTGTTTCTCTCAAAGGAAATATACAGTTCAAGGATGTGGATTTTGGTTATGTGTCAGGAACAAAGGTGCTGAAAAAAATAAATCTTTACGCAAAGCCGGGACAGAAAATAGCATTCGTAGGTTCCACGGGTGCCGGAAAAACCACCATAACCAACCTTATAAACCGTTTTTATGAAATAAATGACGGAGAGATTTTATACGACGGAATTGATATAAGAAGAATAAATAAATTTGATTTGAGAAGCACGATGTCCATGGTTCTGCAGGATGTACATCTGTTTGAGGGAACCGTTGCAGACAACATAAGATACGGAAGGCTTGATGCCTCTGATGAAGAGGTTGTTGCAGCCGCCAAGCTGGCAAATGCTCACTACTTTATAAAGCATCTGCCACAGGGATATGACACTATGCTTACAGCAGACGGGCAAAACCTGTCACAGGGAGAGCGGCAGCTTCTTTCAATTGCGAGAGCGGCTATTGCCGATCCTGCTATATTGATACTTGACGAAGCAACATCCTCTGTTGACACAAGAACCGAAAAGCTTATATCCGAGGGTATGGATAAGCTCATGAATGGCAGAACATCATTTGTAATAGCTCACAGGCTTTCAACGGTGCGTGATTCAAACGCAATAATGGTTCTCGAAAGTGGAGAAATAATAGAACGCGGAGACCATGATGACCTTATGAAGCAAAAAGGGCGCTACTACCAGCTTAATATGGGAGTTGCCGAATTAGAATAAATTCACAGGAGACACTATCGAGGGATAATGTCTCCTTATTATTTTCTATATACATGTTTAATCTGAAAAAATTAAGGGAATAATATTAAAAAATAATTTTATAGTGAGGTGTAGTATGTATTCAATAATGGCTGTTAAGGTTGAGGAACGTGTTGCAAAGGCTCCAGATCTGCAGGAAATACTGACCGAGCACGGATGTATAATAAAAACAAGAGTAGGACTTCACGAAACAGATGCTGAAAGATGCTCAATGAACGGAATAATCATACTTCATCTGCATGGCGAAAAGGAAGAATTTCAGAAGCTTTATGATGAAATAGTGGCACTTGACGGTATAACACCAAAGTTTATCGAATTTTAAATGCTATGTTCAAAAAAATGGGCTATAGGGGAAGTTTTATCTTGACAATCAGACAATTATTGTAAGGCACGTGTCAGAGCAAAATAGGGATGGGATTGTTCAATAAATTATTAAAATTAGTCATATACCTGCATTGACAAATATATATTAATTATAAGGAATATATTTTATGTTTAGTATGGAGGAGTGGCTATGAAGAGGTTTAAAAAAAAGTTGGACATAAGGATTCCAAAGCCTTTGAACTTAAGCAAAGACGGGATAAAAACCGAAATTTTAACAATAGGCTTATTCGTTTTTATAATAATAACTACATTTTGGCTCATTGACATGGTATTTGGTTTGATGAGCGAGGAAATGAAGTTTACTGAGGTTAAAAGCGCTCTGCTTTTAATAAGGGATTATTTGGTGTGGTTTGCATTGGGGGCATTCTATATATTGTCCGCAAAAAAGAAAAAGTTTAATTATGAGTCTGTCGTAGCTTTCACGGCGTTCGGATCTATTTATACAGCTGTGAAGCTTTATATGGCGGATCTAGGTGCCGTATGGGTTTTTGCCGTTGAATGGCTCGTAATTACAGTAGCCATTTATAACATGGTTAAAATTTCATTTTCGCATTTTGCAAAACCTCTGACGGAGTAGGTAAATAAGAATTAACAGGGTATCCATATGGATACCC
>DOON01000260.1:0-488 GCA_003514865.1 Clostridiales bacterium | reverse complement strand
CAGGATAAAATCTGCAAGCTTGCCCTTGGCTATGGTTCCTTTTATTTCCTCTTCTCCTGACGCATATGCACCTTCCAAGGTATATGCCCTAAGGGCATCATACATACTCATCTTTTCGTTTTCAAGATAGGTTTTCTTCTCGTCTCCGTTTATGTTTTTTCTTGTAACGGCTGTGTAGATGTTGGGCATGGTGTAAAGAGATTCTACGGGGCAGTCTGTACCGAAGGAAACATGTACTCCTTTTTTGAGCATTGTCTGCCATGCGTAGGATGTTTCCGCCAGTTCATCTCCAACTCTGCTTCTTACGATGTTCATGTCGTAATCTATAAATATAGGCTGTACTAAAGCTAAAACCTCGAGCTTTTTAAACCTGTTCAGAAGATTTTCGTCTGTTATCTGGCAGTGAACGATGCCGTGCCTTGGATGATGTGCAGGATCTTTTTCAACAGCATATTCAATTGCGTCGAGTGCCATTTCTATAGCTCTGT
>DOON01000291.1:12508-12709 GCA_003514865.1 Clostridiales bacterium | reverse complement strand
GAAATAACACCTTATTTTATTAAATAAAAAATGAAAAATGACGACATATAATATATAGAAGGCATAAAATATGTAAAATTCATTATATAAAATTTTATTTTTAAAGAGAGGCTTAATGCATGATTTTATAATATTAAAAAATAGATTCTATACTTGTAGAACAAGTATTTAAAATATTTTCTGTTATAGTAAAATAATGAG
>DOON01000291.1:7259-12478 GCA_003514865.1 Clostridiales bacterium | reverse complement strand
TTTTAGGTCCATTAATTTTTGTAGCACCGTTCTTCTCAAGTTTAACAAGCTCCTATCCCAAATGGAGAACAGCAGTTAATCTTGTCTTTGTATCATTACTTTCCCTTATATATGGATCTTTCATAGGTATTTATACAACTATACTTATTAGTGTTTTTATAGGTAATATATATGTTAACATATTTGAAGTAATTTCTTGGTTTATTGTATTTTTTGAAATTATACAGGTATCTTTAGTTATAATTAATAGAAATGAGGAGTATGTATTTTCTAAGATATATATTAACATTTTGCTAATATGTTATAATATTATTTATGAAAAAAGAATTCAAAAATTACTACTAAAATATGCAGTTTTAACAATAATCTTATTTATATTATTTGTTGATGGATTATCAAAATTTCCTATAAGAGAACATTTAATAATACCATTAATAATTATCTTAGCATTTGCAGCATCCGTAATTACTGCTTTGATTTTTAATCGAGAAAATCTTAATACGTATAAAAAGAAAGTCGATAACTTTTTGGTTAAATCATTATTAATCTTAATACCAAATGTCTTTATGTTAATTAGAGTCACTATGTACAATATATCAAGTATAGAAATAATTATCGATGTTATATTAATTTTATTTAGTATTAAGAATGCTTTTCTATCGTTACCTAAAGAATGCACAAAAATTTATGAGTATTTTCTACTAGAATATATCCTTGAAATATCAGAAATACATGTAAAATTAGATAAAAAGTCAGGATTTGAAAAAATTAAAACAATTCTATTAAATGAATTTAGTATAATTAAGCAAGTATGCTCTCAAATAAAGAATGAATATAAGAATGGACAAAAAAAGAAAATTCTTGTTTCTTTAATACATTTTTTTGTTATTATATCTTTAGCATTAATTATGATATTTACCACATATAGAATAAGCGATTTTGCCCAAAACTTTATTGATAAATGNNGATAAATCCCTAAAAATTGTTAGTATATATTGGGTTCAGTTATTTAATGGCAATACGTATTTAGCTTCAGTTATTTTATTTCTAATTCCTTTAGTCATTTTTTTAATTTTAAATATAAGAAATTTAGTTATAGATATAAAAATGAAAAAGAAATTAGTTGAGTTCTACTTTCGTATTAATAGAATAACTCTTCTATTTGCATTAATGATGGTGTTTATACCTATTGTTATTAATAGTTTAAATAAGTTAATATGCTTTATGATTTCAGGAACAGTTATATTAATTACTTTTATTTGTGATTTAATAATGAAGATAATTTTTGGGAAAAAATATATAAACGGTCTCTGATGCACAATTTACGAACATTTAGTATACTAGCTAAGTATCTTGAGAATGATAATTCACAATAGTTATCAAAAGTAAAGAAAGAATTAGCTTTAAGATTACTTAATTTATTAATCGATTATTTATGGGTTAAGATCACAAAAGTGTTCCACAATGTGCAAAAATGGTGATAGGTCTATTATGCTATCAGCGACACAAGCGGCCATTAGCAACAAGGACCAAACGAAATAAGGCTTAAAAATAATTGGTTGAAGGCTTTGTATCCCAAAGGTTTTATAGATTTAGTACGAGGTAAAATATGGGTATTATTTCTTAAGCATTTTAAGAAATAACACCCTATTTTTATTGTTATGAGGAAACTATAAAAATAGGGTAGATTGTTTACAGTAAAGATTGAATTAATTATCAACATATGGTATATTACGTATATAATTATATAATTTTGAAAGGAGTGGTTGCGTATGATTAAGAAGAATTGTTTTTATCAAATCTATATAGGCAGCATTCCAAGCAAAAATTATTTAATGTAGTTCTGACAACTATTATTGATATAAGTTTAGTAGCCTTGGAATAGCGATATATNNTAATGTTGTTTGTGGAGAGGTGTACTAAAATAATTTATATTAATAAGAGAGGTAAGAAAATGATATTTGATAATTTAAATGAGAAGTACTTAGAAGATGCCGTTAGACTTGCTAAATCACAATATAATATGGAGCAAAAATACATAGAAGCTCTATATGAAAAAGACTATAAGGATATTCTAACTGACTTGCTCTGTGAAATCTTTAATAGAAAGTACGGCGTAATGGCTGTTGAAAGAGGAAAGGTGTTAGGTTATTTAAGCTTCATTGGAGGTATTAATGGTCAATTTGGAAATGTAAAAGGCTCTTTTTCTCCGTTATACGCAAATGCATATGGAGGTGAAGACCGAGATAAGTTAGTGACACTTCTATTCCAGCATGCATCAGAGGAAATGATAATNNATTTTAAGTTATGCCATTTGTGTATACAGTCATGACATTGAAGTTATGACATCTTTGTCAATGAACGGTTTTAGTATGAGATGTAGTGACGCAATACGAAATGTTAACAAGCCTTTGGATATTCAGGCTAATACAGACTATTCTTATATAGAAATACATTATAATGAAGCTGGTTGTTTGCTATCATTACAAAACAGTTTAGATATACATATGAGGAAGAGTCCGATATACTTCCCTAAAAAAGAGCTTTCTGAAAAGGAATTTGCTAAGAGATGTTATGATAGGAAATCACGATTTTTTATTGCTAAGGATAAATCGGATATTATAGGATATTTAGAAATTACATATAGTGGAGAAACATTCATTTCAGAAGAACCAGACTATTTACATCTTTGCGGAGCCTATTTGAAAGAAGACTATCGTGGAAAAAATATATATCAGAGCTTACTTTTATTTGTACTTGAAGAATTAAAAAAAGAGGGAATAAAGAGGTTAGGGGTGGATTGTGAAACTATTAATCCAATTGCTATAAGATTTTGGAAAAAGTATTTTGATAATTACACCTACAGTTTTGTTAGAAGAATTGATGAAAGAATACTTAGATAAGTTCTAATTTGTGGATTTAAATAAAATGACTATATTTGCCGCCTTGATTAAAATGTATCACTTAATCCACATTATTTATATTTTGTGCAGTTAGCCAAAATAGCCATACAATTTATGAATTACACGAAGTGTCCCATAATGTGAAAAAAGGTTGATTAGTCTATTTTGATATCAGCAGCACAGGCGGCCCTGAAGAACNNAACCGTAATACACTGTTTTTGAAAATACAGCAACTATTAATGCGGATAAGGAAGTATGTACTTTGGCACAGAGAAATCTGTGCTGTTGTTTTTCAGATACGCTTTGAAAAAACTTCGCACAGAAGGAAATGTTTTAACCTGATTTATTTGCTATACTGAAATCACCACGTGGAAAGGAGAGTGCTCATGCAACCGTCAGATATCATAAAATCCGGTATTACCTATATTGAGCAAAATTTGAAAACCGACATCTCCGCCGAGGAACTTGCGAACATGGCGAACTATTCCGTATGGCATTATCATCGTCTGTTTGTACAGGTCACGGGAATGTCCATATCTGCCTATATCGGCAAGCTACGGCTTAATCGTGCATTGAGTGAAATATCCGGAGGTCGTCGTGCCATTGATGTAGCTTTAGAATATGGTTTTGATACTTATGCTGGCTTTTACAAGGCGTTTGTACGAATGTATGGCGGCTCTCCGAAAAATTATCTATCTAAATCGGAGGTTTCAGTTATGTTTACAGAAAAAGAATTGCGGGAAATTCTTGTAAATTGGGACGTGCAGCAGGATTTGCCGATACTTGATGTTTACACTATTGATAGTACAAAGGTTTCAGGAAATGTGTGGTCGATAGGAGAGGATTATATCCTTAAAACAGGCAGTCGTGAAAGGATACTCACGAATCTAAAGGTGGCAAAGGCGCTTGCGGCGCAGGGATTCGTGGCGCCAACACCGGTNNATAAATCAGACCGTTTCGGTGAAAGCCGCCGGGAATTCGGGAACAAATACGGCGAGGGCATCGCCCGGCTTCATAGGGCATTGACTGTGATTGAATCCGAAATACAACCAAATGAACAAAATTTATACACTCATGTCACCGAATGGGCATTGTTAGAGGTCAGGAAACAAAATATTCAATTCAATATGGGATTGCCGGATACATTTTTTGAAGATTATATCAATAATTTCAGCATTTTGTTTGATAAGCTGCCAAAACAGTTGATTCACCGAGATCCGAATCCTTCCAACATTCTGTTTGACGGCGGTGAAGTGACAGGATTTATCGATTTTGATCTGAGTGAGCGTAATGTACGCTTGTGGGATCCTTGTTATTGTGCTACCGGGATATTGAGCGAATGGCGCGGAATTGACGATATATATGAAAAATGGCTTGATGTTCTGAAGGGCATCATACACGGATATGATAATGTGAATCCGCTGACGCTTGAGGAAAAGCAAGCGATATTTTATGTGATTTGTTCAATTCAAATGATTTGCGTAGCATACTTTGAAGGCACAACCGAGTATAAAGAATTAGCGAAGCCAAGCAGAGAGATGCTAAAATTCATTTGGGAGAATGAAATGCATANNAAAAACTCCCCGCCTTCGGCACGTTAATCGTGAATCAATTCGTTTCGGAACTTCGTCGGCGCAAGCCTTGATATTATTCATTTTGCCGACCCAAAGCATTTGATTTTCGGATTTATTTTGCCTCGGTAATTCCTTGCTCCTGCATCATTTGCCGTATGATAGTTTCCCGCCGTTTAAATGCCGACGTGTCAATTTCCCGTAGGTGTTCGGTTAATTTCCCCGAAGTCAGAAAGTAGAACTAATTAAGGCTAGAAGAAAAAATTCATCTGGTGAGGTAAAATGGTATTATGCAATTGAGTTTTACGAAGGATTCAAATATGTAGCGAAAATGAAATAGAAAAAAGTCAGCTGATAGGGTGGAAAATAGTAGCAGCCACACAAGGCAACGATCAAGATCCCGAGAGATATTGAGCATATCTCCCGGGCTTTATAATTACTGATAACTTAATCAGTGGTCTGACTTCAGACCTGCGCCGCACATGGGAATCAGGCAGTCAGATGTTTTACCGTTTAGTTCACAATACTTTAAATAAGCGGCATATGTGGCGGCGGTTGTATGTTCACAGTAGATACCTTTTGACGCAAGTGCTGCTCTTGATTCAATTATTCTATTCTCGGGAGCTGTTATCACTTCAATATTGTATTTATATATGTATTCTAAAATTTCCTCCCCGCGCATTGGTACACCTATGGCAATTCCTTCTGCCATCGTAGGCTTTGGAATTACAGCAGCAGGATATTA
>DOON01000291.1:5523-7198 GCA_003514865.1 Clostridiales bacterium | reverse complement strand
ACAGCAGCAGGATATTTTTCCCCGGCAATAACTGCTTTTGCAAAAGGGTCGCAATTTTCACTCTGTACTGCTATAATATTGGGCATTTTATCAATGATTCCGCTGCTCTTCAGCTCTTTCAACGCTTTAACAACCCCGATGAACAATGTTCCGTTACCCAATGGAATAAATATATTTTTCGGAATTCTGTGAAGCTGTTCATACACTTCATAAATATAAGTCTTTGTTCCCTCATAAAAAAACGGGCTGTACACATGGCTTGCATAGTATATTCCCTCGGTATCTGCCTTCACCCTGCATACATCTGCGCAGTTATCCCTGCTGCCTGGTATTATATTTACCTTTGCATTATGTGATTTAATCATATCTATTTTCTTTGGAGATGTTCCCTCAGGAACAAAAATCTCACAGTCAATACCTGCTTTTGCACAGTAGGCAGCTACACTGTTTCCTGCATTGCCGCTGCTGTCCTGAACAACAGAATTCACGCCTATTGATTTACAATGAGCAGCCAATACAGCAGCACCTCTGTCCTTAAAGGATAAAGTGGGCATTAAATAATCCATTTTTAAAAGCACGTCCTCATCAAGAGCAATCACAGGCGTCATTCCTTCACCAAGACTTATTTTACGCCAGACGTCACCCTCTATGGCCATGAATGCTCTGTAGCGGAATATACTCCAGATATCATTATCAATAAGCGATAAATCAAACTTAGGAGGCATATAATCCAATTTCCAAAGGCCGCCGCAGTCACACCTTGATTTTAAAGTCGTCACCTCAGCTGTCATACTGCATTTTGAACAAATATATTTCAATTTTTATCTCCCTCCATTACTCAGTATCCAACACCTATATAACATTAATCCGGATTTAAATCAGAATTTCAAATACATAACACTTACATTGCCATGTCTTTCAACCTCTGTAAATCCAAGCTCACTGTACATATTGAGCGTTCCTCTGTAAAGCCTTTCAGGAAATTCCTTATTATCAACAGGAACGGCTAAAACAGAATCAAAATTTTGTTCTTTAAAGTCTTCTACAGCTTGCTTAAGCAATTGCCTTGCAACTCCTTGTCTTCTGTATTCCGGATGTATAACAAAGCATATAGCGCAACCAACCTTTTGATCCTTGACAATATGTTTCAGATCATCTTCCAGCCTTATATACTCATGTATATCATTTGCATTGCACCATCCAATACATTCGCTTCCGTGAAATGCCAGATATCCCTTCATATTACCGGCCTTTATTTGTTCTATTGCTTCTGCCTTGTTTTCCTCTCCTGTCCTGTTTTGCCACTGTTCACTTGGGCAATCTGTATGATAAAATCTGCAGAAACAAGTAGACCAATGGGGTTCATGTCTAAAATCCAAGCTGCTTATGTAATCAGTAAAGACCGTAGCCANNTGTTTCAAATTGATTCATTATAATTTTATATAACATTGGTGTCTGGTGTCAATAGACAATCTATCTTTATAAATTCTCTGTCACATTTTCTATAAAATATCTTCTTTTTTTAAAGCACAATATAATGTATACTGTCATTTAGATAATAATAAGAGAAACAAGAGAGGTAAAATATGAACTTTGTAATATCATACAGCGGCGGCAAAGACAGCGCTCTTGCGCTTTACAGAATGATTATGCAGGGACACACTCCGGTTGCCAT
>DOON01000291.1:0-5479 GCA_003514865.1 Clostridiales bacterium | reverse complement strand
AGATCCGAAAGTTTAAATATTCCGCTGATTACCTGCACATGCAGGCCGGATGAATATATTAAAAGCTTTGAAAACAGTCTGAGAAAAGCAAAGGCTATGGGAGCTGAAGCCTGCGTCTTCGGTGACATCGATATTCAGGAACATGCCGAATGGAATAATGCCCGATGTGATGCTGCCGGGCTGAAATGCTCCCTGCCCCTGTGGCAGGAAGAACGAGAAGCACTAACAAAGGAGTTTATAAACTTAGGATTTAAAGCAGTGATTAAAATAGTTCAAAAAAAATTTTTAGACGAATCCTTTGTGGGAAAAACTCTGACTTCAGAGTTAATAGAAAACATTAAGAAAACAGGAGCCGACGCCTGCGGAGAAAACGGTGAATATCACACATTCGCATATGACGGACCTATTTTCACCTATCCAGTAAATGTTGAAGTAAAGCAAATTGTTGATCTCGGCTCGCATATTGCTGCCGATATAAGTCAGTCCTACTCAATTTAAAAATAATAAGATACGAAAACAATAAAATGTTAAGCACGGCAATGCCGTGCTTTGTTAGTTTATACTAATGCCTTGTTCAACGAGATGCAGTTTAACTTTTGCATTGCAGTTAGTCTCCGGTAACCATTGTAGATATAATTATTTTACAGCCTTGTTAATATATATTTACTAATTAAAAAATTACTTACACTGCAATATAAAATATTCCGTGGGATTTTACAGATTAACGTGTATAATATAGTAGACGGTTAAGGAGGTGTGCCAATGAGCGATTCCAACAAAAATGATTCCGATAAAATTATAGAATTGATTAAATCCCAGAAGGATGAAGGTATAAAGCTTTTCCATGAGAAATACTCGGGATTGATGCACTACGTTGTATCAGGAATTTTAGAAAATCAAAATGATGTGGAAGAGTGCATAAGTGATATATGCATGAAGGTTTGGAATTCAATAGAAAGCTATTCTTCGAAAAAGAGTAAATTTTCTACATGGCTCACCGTCATAGCTCGAAACACAGCTTTAAATTATCTCAGAAAAAATACAGGGCATGAAGAACTGAACGAAGAAAATGCCGTGCACTCTTCACCTGAAGATGATGTTTTACGGCGTGAACAGACAGAAGAACTGAAGCGTGCCCTATCCTTCCTCTCGTCTGATGAACAGCATATTTTCTACCGTAAATACTATTATCTTCAGCAGACTGCCCAAATTGCCGCGGAGCTTGGCATAACAGAGCGTTCTGTTGAGGGAAAACTATATCGTATACGCAAAAAGCTTCAAACTAAATTAGGAGGGGTACAATGAATAAAAACAACCTTGATTTTGATGCTCATATGATTGACAGCCTCAGTAACCTTGATCCTCCTGAAGACGAAATTCTCAAAACAAATCCCTGGAGCAAGTCCATAGGCTCAATTGCCTGGGGCTTCTCTCTTACAACACTGCATCTGAACTTTTTATATCTTCAATATATTTTGCCTACAATTGGTACAGCGTTGATTTTTCTCGGATTTCGCAGCTTAAGGAATGAAAACAGGTATTTTAAAACCGTATATATATTTTCAATATTCAGATTGATTTTACACTTAGCTAACCTTGTATGGATTTCAACACCATTGTACACATTGGATTATTTTACAATCCCTATAGGAACTGTAATGTTTATTTTCCAAATAATTATGTTTATGATTTCTCAGGCCGCCTTGAATGAAGTATATAAAAAGGTGAACAAGGTTCCGGACTATAAACCTTTTTACCGTTCAGCAGCATGGACAGCTGCAGCATTTTTCATAGCGCTATCACCATTGTCACAAAGCTGGTTATCCTTCATACCTATGGCAATATTCTATATATTGATTATTCGGTCATTGTTCAGGATGGGTGATGAATTGGACGATACGGGCTATGTGTTGTCAAATGCACCGGTTAAAATCAACAGTGAAACATTCGGTCGTGCATATTTTGTGACCGCATTTGTGCTTGTCATAATCTGCAGTATTTTCTCCAACCATTTAAGACTGGAGCCACAAGCATTTTATTTACCGGAAATGATTCCGACGAGGCAAAAACTTGCTGATATGGGGTTTCCGACAGAGGCACTTAATTACTTAAGTGAAGAGCATGTTGAAAAACTGACCGACGCTGTAAATATTGAAGCAATCAGTGAGCTTCTCATGTTTGACCCAAGAGAAATCGAACACCGCAACACATATGGAAATCACACCTCAATAAATTATACTTACGAGCCCGGCAGAAATAATTTGGAGGTAACTACAATATATATTGAAATGCCTGAAACTCTTATTTATATCATGCAATACTTCGCATGGAGAGGCGGTAGACCTGTATGGCAGGATGGTATAATGATTTTTGGGGAGCTTGAGGCAAGGAACAAGCAAGTTGTCAGCAGCGGTTTATTTTACAGCAAGGACGGCAATTCATATGCTGCGGATTTTCCAAGCCTTGTATTTGAAGAGGTTTTACAAAACACAATGTTTGGCTCAAATTACATTAAGCCTATTTCAGGTACGCTGAGCTATCCCTTCGGCTCAAAGGATCAGGGTGGCTATGTGCTTTACAGTTATGAATTTCCCGGAGAGGTTGAATCTTATATGACCGCTTCCATCTTCAACTATATGCATAATTCCAGCCCTCTTCACCTGCCATATGCAAGAACTGATGAAAAAATTATAAATGGAGCACATTTTTTCTCGGATAAATTGAAGCAGCATTACACAACATATAAATCCTTTAGAGGGAATACCGACCTGAGCTTCCTTATAAACGAAAATCCTCCATCACAATTGAACGAATAGTTAAAAATAAGAAGCCGCCCTGCAGGGTGACTTCTTATTTTTATTTTACAGCATTATTTTTATATGTATTGAATGTAAATTTAAGTCCGTTATTTTCATGGACTTCTGATGCGTAAGACAAGTACCAGTTACTGTCTCCGTCAAAATTATGAAGGAATGTATCCGCTTCCGCTATAGCATCTACCTTCGTTATATAGGCTTCACTGCAATATTCGTAGAGTTCGTTGTATATTTTGCCTCCGCCTACTAGAAATACGTCCTCGCTGTTATATTTTTTCAATTCTTCAAACAACTCATCATATGAATGGCATATTATACAGCCTTCTTCCGAAAAGTCCTTGTTTGTTGTAAGAACTAGATTTGTCCTGTTTTTTAATGGTTTACCTCCCGGAAAGGATAAAAGTGTATTTTTTCCCATAACAACCACCTTGTTCAGAGTGGTATTTTTGAAAAATGCCATATCGTCGGGTAAATCAAACAGCAGCCCTCCGTTGTTTCCTATGGCCCAATTTCTTGCAACCGCAACTATAAGCTTCATAACTACTCCTTATCTACACTGCAATAGGTACTTTTACTTTAAACGGATTATGTACATAATCAACAAGCTTAAAGCTGTCTACGTTGAAATTATAAAAATCATCAATTGATTTATCTATTTCAAGTATGGGGGCATCATGCTCTTTCATCTCAATGAGCTCTTCTATAATCGGAACATGCCTGTCATAAATATGAGCATCTGCTATTACATGTACCAATTCTCCCGGAACGAGTCCACTAACCTGAGCCATCATATGCACAAGTATTGAATACTGCACAACATTCCAGTTATTTGCCGCAAGCACGTCCTGAGAACGCTGGTTCAATATGGCATTGAGCTTGTTGCCGGAAACATTAAAGGTCATGCTGTAGGCACAAGGATACAGATGCATTGCATGAAGGTCTTGAAAATTATATATGTTTGTCAAAATCCTTCTGCTTGCGGGATTGTTTTTAAGGTCGTAAATTACCCTGTCAACCTGGTCAAATTCGCCTTCCTTGTACTTGTGCTTTATTCCAAGCTGATATCCGTAAGCCTTTCCTATGGAGCCTGTCTCATCTGCCCAGGAATCCCATATCCTGCTGTTTAAATCGTTTACGTTGTTTGATTTTTTCTGCCATATCCACAGCAACTCGTCAACGGCAGCCGTGAAGTTTGTTTTTCTAAGCGTCAGAATAGGAAAACTCTCCTGTAAATTATACCTGTTTACTATACCGAATTTTTTTATTGTGTGAGCGGGTGTACCGTCCTCCCACCTTGGTCTCACATCATAATCAGTATCCCACACACCATTTGTAAGTATGTCCTTGCAGGTTTGTATAAAAATTTTATCTGCTGTACTCATGAGCGCCTCCTGTTTTTTATACTTAATTATATATTAGAACAGGAAACAATACAAGAAAAAAAGGTGCCGATTCGCACCTATAGCTATCTCATGGAATTTTGCTTTATAAAATTTTTTATTTGCATTTTTTGTTCAAATCCCTTAACCCTCATCGCTTCAGAATTTTCATTTTCAAAATTCTTAAAATAAATGTTCATTTCTCCGTCCTTGGTATCATCATACCTTATGCATCTGAAGCCGTCATCGTACATCTTTTTAATTTTTTCAAATTCGTTCATTTACTATCCCCTTATGTATGTTATATATACATATTATTACCTATACCCCGGAAATTATGACTAAATCAGAAAAAATATGTCTGAAATTTATATATTTGATTATCTCGTTACATCAAGCAATTGCAGCTGTGGAATAAATTCTATATTAAGTGCTAATAATACCATTAAATGAGCAGAAAGGGGATTTTTATGAGAATACCTAAACATATAGGCCTTATACCAGACGGCAACAGAAGATGGGCAGAAACTATGGGAATGCAAAAGCAAAACGGATATGAACACGGACTTAATCCGGGGCTACAGGCATTGAAGCTGGCACAGGAATATGGCATTGATGAAATTACATACTACGGTTTTACAACAGATAACTGCAAAAGGCCGAAAATCCAAATTGAAGCATTTATGAAATCCTGTGTCGATGCGGTGAACTTAATTGCAAATGAAGATGTATCGCTTCTTGTAATCGGAAATACCGATTCAAAAATGTTTCCGAAGGAGCTCTTGAAATATACAAAAAGGACATCAATAGGACATGGCGGTACAAGGGTCAACTTTTTAGTAAATTACGGATGGGATTGGGATATTTCAAATGTTTCCGGTGTATCAGGAAGAAATAATATAATGGACAATCTGCATTCACGAGATATATCCAGAATTGATTTAATATTGAGATGGGGCGGCAGAAAAAGACTGTCCGGTTTCCTCCCTGTCCAATCAGTCTATTCAGACATATACACCATCGACGATATGTGGCCTGATTTTAAGCCCGAGCAATTCCACAAAGCAATAAAATGGTATGACATGCAGGATGTGACATTGGGAGGNNTATTCAGCTCCGTGACAAACCTATGTGACTCTAATTAATGATGTAAAATCATGGTATGATTAGGGTGTCAAAAAGTATAAACAAATAACAATCATACTATATATTGAAGTTGACATTTCAATCATAACATATATAGTATGTTCAACTGTTGAATTTTATAAAAATTGACTTTTGACA
>DOON01000058.1:14675-17846 GCA_003514865.1 Clostridiales bacterium | reverse complement strand
AGCATAATTGCTCCGCCTATGGCGGCAAATACAGATTCCATGCTCAGTGCTATTGCTGCGTGTGAAGGCTTTGCACCCTTTTGTCCCACTGCCTGAAGCGTATATGCAACTCCTGCTGACAAAACCCCGCCGTAAAAAAGCGGAACTAAAGCTGCTGACAATCCGCTCATGGTTATATCCTCAAATATGAGCGCTACTATCATGCTTAATATGGAGCATGTGGCAAATTGAATGCTGGACAGCTTAATTGCATCAACATTCTTTACAAATCTTCCTATGAGCTGAATGTGAATTGCCCAGAAAAATGCTCCTATTACTTCAAGGAAATCTCCAAATTCAATGGTGAAGCTCTCATTTATGCTGAGGAGGTAAAGACCAATAACAGCTATGACGGCGCCTATCCATGTAGTGACATGTGTTTTTTGCTTTAAGAATATGCCCAGAACAGGTACCAACACAATGTACAGGCTTGTTTTGAAGCCAGCTTTTGCGGCTGTTGTATATATTAGTCCATACTGCTGAAGAGATGCCGCTATAAACAATACACTCCCCGCGAGCATCCCTGATTTCACGGTTGTTTTTAAATCAGCTTCTTCAAAGTCACCATCTTGAGGGCTTTTAGTTTTGCTGAAAAAATAAATTACGGGCAGCAAAGAAATGCTTCCCAGAGCAAATCTCACACCGTTAAACGTGAATGCTCCCACGTGCTGCATACCAACCCTTTGAGCGACAAACGCAAGACCCCATATGGCTGCGGTCAAAAGCAGTATGAGCACTGATTTTACTTCTCTTGTTTTCATTTTAAATCTCCCCTGTTAATATTATAATTCCTGTAAACTATATCTATCTTAACATAAGAACGAAAAATTTTAAACAGGTAATATTGGCGTATACAACCGGCAGGGAATATTACTTCTTAAGTGTTAAATACTTCCTAAGTTTTTTTATTGCAGACTGCTTTCTTCCCCAAGCAGTGCTGTAGGGAATATTGAGAAGCTCCGATATTTCGTTAATAGTAAGGTGCTCGTAATAGTGCATATAAATAATTTCACGCTCAACTGCAGAAAGCCTGTCTATATTTTTTCGAAGCTCGTCCGCATTCTCGTCTGAAATTATTCCAACCAGGGGACATTGAGAACTGTCCATGTCCTGAATGAGAAATTCAGAAAAAAACATATCATCCGAAAGGCTTATTTCATTTCTTTGATTCTTTGTGCTTCTGTAATAATTTTTATAGAAAAATATAATTTTAATTTGTATATAATGCAAGAAATGAGCATTTCGATCAGGATTGAACTCACTCAACGACCTTAAAACAAATTCATATCCATCCTGAGCAAGATCTTCCGTAACCGGGTCAGAAGGCTTCCAGTAAAGGTAAATATTTTTATATATTAACGGTTGTATTTTTTTAAGCAAAATTTCCTGACATTTCTTGTCCCCATTCAGCGTCATCTGAATAATATAATTAATATCAGAGATCATGGCAACTCCTCCTTACGTTTGCTTAATTATAATAATGAGGAACGAAATTGTGAAATTGGGAAAGCGCATGGATTGCGCAGTGACTCCGATAGATTTCAGGAAAAAATATTGTGCCGGAATTTCAATGTAATTTTCGGTAAAAGGGTTTGTATAATATGAAAAACAATTTAAAATTCAACGAAATTGAGGCTATACTGCCTGTTTATGTAAAAGACATGGGAAACTGTACCGAAATAGTAACGGCAGAGGCCTCCTTTATAGAAAGTGCAACTGTTGAGACCTGTAAAAAGAGGATTGCGGATTACTACAATATAAGCCTTTACCATAACAGGATAAATTATGGAAATGAGCTTGGCATAACCAACAGGGTACCGGTTGTAATAAATGAAACCAAGGTTTTTATTTATGTGAACTTCAGAAAGCCTTTATTTAAGCATGACGCTGCTTACGGATATGTTGATTTAAGCGCTGTGAAGCAGATTTATAATGAGAGTGGCAAGGCTTCAATAATGATGAATTCGGGACAAATCATTCAGACCAGACAAAGTCTTAAANNTGCAAAAGGCATTTATATGGAAAAGCATAAACTGTAAATGCATTGCCGGGCCGACGGTCAGTTGACGCAGCCCGGCATATTTATGACATTTTATTCATATCTGCACAAGCCCTTCATATACTTTAAATATAAAGATTGAAGCTTCGCACGGGGGGATTTTATGGATGAAAAAATATTGCAGAGCTTAGTGCTTGAAAACAGGGGAGTGCTAAATGTTACAGGCGTGGAAAATGTGGATAGTTTCAATGACGAAACAGTTGTTTTAATAACAAGCAAGGGAAGACTGGATATAAAGGGAGAAAATTTAAGCATAAGCAAGCTGAATGTGGAAGAAGGAAAATTAGTAGTAAAAGGAACTATAAACTCTCTCGTATATTCGGAGCATGGAGGAACAAGAGAAAAAACAAGCCTTATGAAAAAATTGTTTAAGTAGGGTACTATGGATTATTTACCTGGNNCGGTATCTGTTATGGGGGGGATGCTTCTCGGTTTCATGTGGGACATATACAGATTCTTCAGGCATTATGTAAAATTACGCAGATTAGGCACTGCAATAGGTGATGTTGTTTATTGGATAACAAGTATTTACATAGGGGTAGAGCTCATATTCGATTTAAGCTATGGCAACGTGAGATTTTTTATTCTTATGGGATTTATGACAGGAGCACTGTTATATTTTTACGGTATAAGCCGATATATATTAAGAGTTATGATTTATGTAGCAGATGCTGTTATTAAAGCGGTAAAAAAAGTCATCAGCGTGCTCATAGGACCATTCAGGTACATTGTTAAGCAGATGAAGATATTGCTGGCCCCCTTCAGGCAGAAATACGAAAAAGCTAAAAATAAAGCGAAAAAAAGATACAAATTTTTCAAGTTCAGAGTTAAAAAGGTTTTAAAAAACCGCAAAAGGGTATATAATGAAAGAAATAATGCCCGCAAAAGGAACAGACGTCGGGCAAAACAAAAGAAGAAAGGAGCATCAACTTGAACGAAGAACAAAAGATAATAGCCTTGAAGAAAAAAATAAACAACGATGATTTCAGGAGACAGGAAAAAGAAATAAAAGAGCTGAGAAGACAGCAGAAGTTCGAGGCTGCTGCTCCAAAAAAGAAAAAAAGAAAATTCAA
>DOON01000058.1:13331-14662 GCA_003514865.1 Clostridiales bacterium | reverse complement strand
TCCTGTTCTCAGTGTTTGTTTTATATTTTGCATACACCGCATTTAATCAATACCAAATGCTTAACGATCTTAACAAGTCAATTGAGCAGAAAAATGCGGAGAAGGCAGAGGTGGCAAAGAAAGCAGGAGAGCTCAAGGAAGATGTGGATAAGATGAATGATGAGGAAGCACTTCTGGAGCTTATAGAAAAAATAGCCCGTGACCAATATAAAATGGTTAAACCAAATGAAATCATATACATAGATAAAAATAAAAATGATAACAAGCTTATTCAGGGAATAGGTTCAAAAGAAGATTTGGAAAACTGAAATAATACACAAAGTTTGACAGCATTTTACAATCAGTTTCTGCTACCATATATGTGAAGGGGTGGAAATTATGATTGGTAAAACAAATGAGAAAAAATACGATTTAAGCATTTTCAGTGAGATTTTAAAAAAAGAGCTCAGGCACATCCGAGAAAACTGGCTGGTTTTTGCGGTGTGCTTTTTTATTGCCAGGCAAAATATAATTGATGAAATTTTTCCCTTTGCAATTGTAATACTGTGTTCGTACTGCTACGCAATGGGGCCTTCGGCAGCGATGCTTGCAGCGGTGATTGCTGCAGTGATCACAGTCCAGCTTAATTTTGTGTATGTAATAATGCTGATTGCCGTCTACGCTTATTTTATGAATTTCAGAGAAGAGAAAAAATCAATTCTCGTTGCGGCAGGATATGCGTCGGTTGTGGTGCTGATTTCAAAATTAACCATACTTATGTTAAACGGATTTAATATTAACGGACTTATGCTCATAATATNNTGTTTTCAGCGCAACAGTACTGGCAAATGAGGGGATAAAAAGAATAATGCTCATAAAGTCCGGCGTGAAGAAGGGAAGCGTACACCGAGCCAAGAGAGAAAAGCGGAAGACCATGAGCGAAGAAGCTGCAATTGCGGGACAATCCTCCATAAGACAGCCGGAGGAAAGGCAAATAAAAAATATTGATGACTACAGAAAATCAAAATATTTAAACATCTTTACAGACAAGGCAAAGCTCAAAATCAAGGAGCAGCTTCTGTGGCAGAATATGCAGGTTAAATTCTTTGAGGTTCTGTCACCGGATAAGGATTCAACCGTTCTCAGCGTTACGGTCAAAACAGAGAGAACCTGTGACGAGGCAAAGAGAGCCGTGGAGCTAATTGTGCGTAATGTATGCGGTGTAAGACTTAAATGCACCGACTGGGTTATTCCTTCGCAAAATTATTATGTTTTAAAATTCAAGAGTATTAAAAGAGTAAAAATACGGACATACAGCGCTACGGCTGTAAAGGACGGAAGCGAGGTTTCCT
>DOON01000058.1:7303-13255 GCA_003514865.1 Clostridiales bacterium | reverse complement strand
TAACGAGAGTACCGGGGCTGTGGACCTTCTTTCAAAGTTTTTATACACTGACTTTTCGGAAGAGCAGATATTAAGGACACTGAATTCTATTCTGATGATTAAACTGGGAGATGAGAGATTTGTCACGGTGGATTTCAGCATAATAGACTACAGTTCGAGAGAAATGAGGCTATACAAGGCAGGAGCGGCGCCTACATACATAATCAGCGGAAAGACTGTGGATAAAATATCGGGAAGAAGCCTGCCCATGGGGATAGTAGATAATTTCGAATACAGCTCATTCAAAAAGAAAATAGAAATCGGGGACATAGTGATAATGGTTTCCGACGGAATAACAGATTCAATAACCTTTGACGAAAAAAAATCACTGGACAGGTATCTTGAAACTCTCACTGGCAAAGACCCTCAGACAATGGCCAATTTAATACTGAGCTATGCTCTCCGGGGGCAGGACAAGGTCATGGACGACATGACCGTGCTGGTCACAAAAATAGGGTAGANNAGGTCAACCGCATCGCATTCCGGATTTGCACGAGCAGCAGCGAGTAAGCAAATATGTGAATGCGACTGCGAATAGTATTAATATAAAAAAGGTGTTTTAATTTTTCTGTTTCGTGGTATAATTTATATCGTGCAATAAACAGAGGAAGATATGAATAATTTAATAAAACAAAACATTTTGGATAAAAATTTAATAAAAACCGGGGATAATATACTTATAGGGCTGTCAGGAGGCCCTGATTCGGTTTTTTTGTTTCACAACCTGAGAGAATTAAAGGAAATATTAAGTTTTAATTTGTATGCTTCTCATATAAATCATATGTACCGCGGAGAGGATGCACTGCACGATGAGAAGTTTGTGCGAGAGCTATGCGAAAAATACGGCATAAAGCTCTTTGTGAAAAGGAAGCATGCTGGTGATTATGCCAGGGAGCTGAGGGTTACGGAAGAGGAAGCAGGCAGAATACTCAGATACGGTTTTTTCAGAGATAACCTTAAAGAAATCGGAGGAGGGAGGCTGACTGTTGCCCACAACCTCAATGACCAGGCGGAAACGGTCCTCCAGAGAATCATAAGAGGCACCGGAATTGACGGATTGAGCGCAATGTCCTTTGAGCGGGACTACATAATAAGACCCATGCTCAATGTAACAAAAAAAGAGGTTCTTGAATACCTCCATGAAAATAATTATGAGTATTGCACCGATAAAACAAATTTGCACGATATTTACGGAAGGAACAAAATAAGGCTCAACCTTATACCGTATCTTGAAAAAAATTTCAATCCGGGCATACAGGAAACACTGTACAGGATGTCCGAAGCTATGGAGAGAGACAAAAAGATAATAGAAAAGTATGTGGAGCTTAAATTTAACGATGTGCTTTTAAAAAAAGAAAGGGAGCGGGTCGTGCTGGACCTGGGTGTACTCAGGGATATGGAGCAAGGTGAGGCCGGCAGAATTGTAAGGCGCGCCGTGGAGGAACTGAAGGGCAATACGGTAAACGTTGAAATGAAGCACATAGATTATGCAGTGGAATTTATGCGAACAGGCAGCACGGGAAAAAAAATTGATTTATCCCAGGGATTTACTGCCGAAATCAGCTACTGTAATTTTATAATTAATAAAATTGTTGAAAATATTCCAAATTTTCAATATAATATTATACTGAACCATCCTTTGCTTATTCAGGAGGTCGAAAAAATGCTAACATGCAGAATTCTGGACATTTCGGAATATAAGGGTGATGATGACATGAGCATAAGCCTGGATTACGGGCTTGTAAAAGGAGACATGGTTGTGAGAAACAGACGTCCCGGTGATTCTATGGTACCCTGCGGCATGGCGGGAAGAAAAAAAATAAAGGACATTTTCATTGACATGAAGGTGCCCGCTGAGGAAAGAGAAAGCAGAGTTATAATCGCCGATAACGATAATATATTGTGGCTTGAAGGCTTCAGGATTCACAACAGCTACAAGGTGTCAGGTTCAACAAAAAAAATATTAAACATTACTTTGGAGGAGCAGCATTGATGAATAAAGATATTAGGGAAATACTAATTTCGGAGGAAGCTCTCAAGGCGAAAATCGCAGAGCTTGGTGCAAAAATAACTGAGGATTACAAAGGAAAGGAATTGCTTCTTGTATGTGTTCTTAAGGGGGCTGTAATATTTGTAAGCGACCTCATGAGACATATAGATCTTCCATTGGATATTGATTTTATGGCAATATCGAGCTACGGCTCTGAAACGAAATCCTCGGGAGTTGTGAGAATTCTGAAGGATTTGAACACCGGAATAGAAGGAAAACATGTACTTATTGTTGAAGATATTATAGATTCCGGCCTGACATTGTCCTACCTTGTGGATAATCTGAGGTCGAGAGGGCCTGAGTCAGTTGAAATCTGTACAATTCTTGAGCGGCCTGAGAGAAGGTCAATTGATCTCGACATCAAGTACACCGGATTCCAGGTGCCTGATGAATTTGTTGTGGGATATGGTCTCGACTATGCAGAAAAATNNGCCATATATAGCAGTGCTGAAAGAGGAAGTTTACCAATAATCGATTGCAAGGTACTGAATTTTGTGCTACAATTTTAATTAGTCTAATATCAGACAAAAGGAGGCTTTAATTGAAAGGATTTATGAGAAGCATCGCTATGTACCTGCTTATATTTGTGGTAATCATAATGCTGGTTCAGGGAATGGTGGAACCGAAGACAGATTCACAAAGCATAAGCTTTAGCGAGCTTATAGTTCAAATAGAAAGCAACAATGTAAAATCATTGACATTTACGGAAAATGAAGTGAGCGGCGTTTACAAGGATGACAAGAAATTCACATCCTATGTTCCGACTGTCTTCATTTTATCTCCATACCTCTACGAAAATTATTTTGCGGATAAAATAGAAGCAAAAGAAATAGAGATAGTAGGAAAGCCGATTCCTGCAACGCCGCTTTGGGTCTCAGCACTTCCGACTATAGGCATGCTGGTTCTTCTGGGAGTTTTATGGTATGTGTTCATGAAGCAGTCTCAGGGCGGAGGTACAGGTAAAGCAATGTCCTTCGGAAAAAGCAGGGCACGGATGGTCAAGGAAGAAGACCCAAACAAAAAAATCACATTTGCCGATGTTGCCGGACTTGATGAGGAGAAGGAAGAGCTCAGCGAAATAGTTGATTTTCTGAGAAGTCCCGCAAAATTTGTTAAGCTTGGAGCAAGAATACCCAAGGGAGTTTTGCTTGTGGGGCCTCCCGGAACAGGAAAGACATATTTGTCAAAATCAGTATCAGGTGAAGCAGGCGTGCCGTTTTTCAGTATAAGCGGTTCGGACTTTGTTGAAATGTTTGTGGGTGTGGGTGCTTCCAGAGTTAGGGATTTATTCGACCAGGCAAAGAAAAATGCTCCGTGTAANNAGACGAAATAGATGCTGTAGGAAGAAAAAGAGGCGCAGGTCTCGGAGGAGGCAACGACGAGAGAGAGCAGACCCTGAACCAGCTTCTTGTGGAAATGGACGGATTCTCGGGAAACGAAGGAATCATCATAATTGCCGCAACAAATAGGCCTGACATACTTGACCCGGCGCTTATGAGACCGGGAAGATTCGACAGGCAGGTTCATGTTGGACTTCCGGATGTTAAGGCAAGAGAGGAAATATTAAAAATTCACGTAAGAAAGAAACCTCTGGCAGACGATGTGGAGCTTTCCATAGTTGCCAAGAGAACTCCGGGATTCACACCGGCCGATTTGGAAAATGCAATGAATGAAGCAGCGCTTCTGACTGCAAGGCAGAATAAGAATGTCATAACAATGGACATTATTGAAGAAGCTATAACCAAGGTTATTGCGGGACCCGAGAAAAAAAGCAAGGTTATCAGCGACAACGAGAGGAAGCTTACGGCGTACCACGAGGCAGGCCATGCAGTTGTGGCAAGGCTGTCATCATACAAGGACCCTGTCCATATGATAACTATAATTCCGAGAGGCGGTGCAGGCGGATTCACCATGTATCTTCCTGAGGAAGACCGCTCATACAGATCAAAGACCGATATGGAAGAAAGTATAGTAAGACTTCTGGGCGGCAGAGTTGCCGAGAAGTTAGCCCTTGACGATATTTCCACTGGTGCGTCCAACGATATAGAAAGAGCCACAAAGATTGCGAGAGCCATGGTAACAACCTACGGCATGAGCGATGCCCTTGGGCCGATGGCATACGGAACAAATGACGAAGAGGTGTTCCTCGGAAGAGATTTCAACAAAATAAGAAATTATTCCGAAGAAGTGGCTGCCAAAATNNCGCCGAAATGCGCAGAATCATAGACAACGCATACCACAAAACCGAGACACTCCTAAGCGAGAACATGGAGAAACTACACCGTGTAGCCGAGGCGCTTCTCGAAAAAGAAACTATCTCAGGCAAGGAATTTGAAATTTTGTTTGACGAAGCATAGTAATAAAAAAATATACCTCCGGGCAGATTAAGAAATCAGCTTGGAGGTATTTTGTTGTTTGCTAATTCCTGAATTCATACTGCCTGTTTTACGGAAAATCACCCTTGGGGTGATTCCATTTTAAGTAAATAATTATATAATAAACAGCACAAGAGAGACTGCTATAAGATATTAAAAAATAGAAAGGATTAGTGTTATGATAAAAAAGTATAAGATGTTTAAGGTATTTGTAATTGTATTTATTTTGGTTTCAATGGTTACAGCACCTGCATATGCAGGCGGCATATTTGATGCACAGTATTTAAACTTAGAAGAATATCGTGGTATTGGCGAAACTATTCTTAATGTAACAGTTATCGGCACGACAGAGGGAACTGTATGGGGCACCGGCATATATTCAGATGATTCCGATATAGGGGTAGCTGCTGTACACGCTGGTATTTTAAAGGTAGGAGAGACAAAGACCGTCAGGATAACCATTCTCCCGGGACAAAGCTCATATGTGGGTACTGTACAAAACGGCATAGAATCTNNTCTTTGTGATTACGTTGAATGGGGAGGAAGCTTTAAATTTAATGATTCTCAACCTTCAAGCACGCCAAGTACGCCGGCACTCCCTGTAAATTCCGGGAATACAAGCTCCGAGGTGTTTAAGGAAGGCGTAATTATGTCATGGCAAGCCAATGGAGTACTTGGTTATCGCTTATTCAAATCAAAATCTGAAAATGAATTAGGCCTTTCAGTTACGGATTTTTATATTAAAGGTACCTCCTACGCTGACGTCAATGTGGAGCCGAATACCACTTATTACTATACAGTAAAAACCGTGTTGGCGGAGGCAGACCCCATAAATGGAAAAGATGAAGTGTTGGGCGATATTATAGCAAGATATATGTTGAAAACAGGAAGCGAAATTACAAAATCAGAAAATAAGAAGAATTTCATCGTACTCCAGATTGATAACCCAAATATGATCGTTAACGGTAAAATTCAGGAGATTGACCCGGGACGTGGCACCACACCAATAGTTATTTCCTCCCGTTCAATGGTTCCCATACGTGCCATTGTGGAAGCAATGGGCGGTACGGTAGGCTGGGATAACGGAACTCAGCAAATTACATTGACGGCAAACGGAAACACCGTAAATATGTGGGTTGGGAAAAAGGAAATAACCGTGAACGGAGTAAAGCGCGAAATAGACGTGGCACCTCTTATCCAAAACGGACGCACATACGTACCGATACGCTTTTCTGCCGAAAATCTCAATGCGAAGGTAGATTGGATTAACAGCACGAGAGAGGCTGTAATAACCTATGATTCAAATTTCAACAATAATGCATCAGGTACACAAAAACCTGCGCCGACAGAAAACACGCAAAAACCTGAGCCCAAAGAGTCACAGCCGATAGTATCTTCACCTGAGCCGGAAACCCCTGCACCCACAGGAAATGCAGAAGTACCTGTGATTACAGATTCGGAAGGAAGTACAACAGAGCAGAAGCCGGC